>JAGHBX010000441.1 GCA_021160785.1 Planctomycetota bacterium
CGCTCATTAGGTCAAAAGCAGTTTATTTTTTCTAGTAATATTTTAAGGAGTTTAGAATGAGAGATATTAAGAACGAGATTTTTGAACCAGTAGCAGAACGAATCAGCGAACGTGCCACCTCGTTGAGTGAAATTCACAGATTTAACAATTGTGGTATTGAAGGATGGCTAAAGGTTGAAGCTGTCTACGCTTTATCCAATATGGTAGAGAGTGTAAACAATCGTGGGCCTGATCTTACTCTTCAAGATGGCACTAAAATTGAGCTTAAAGCTGCAACAGATTTTAATGCGGAATATATACGAAATGGCTGCCTAAGGGATGGTGTTCCATGCCTATTCCTTGCAGATGGCCGCGACCCGGAAAGAATAAGTGAGATAGAAAATGAAGAAGTAGAGGTAATCGCTTCTCGGATAATTAATGAAGAATCAGGGAATTGGATAGTTGGGTTGGCCAAGCCTATTTAGGAAAATTCGGCTTATAAAAGAACGGCTATGTTTTGTAATTTTTTAAGGATTTTTCTAAAGATTCAACCACATCGGCTTTTAACTCTTCGGGTTCTATCACGCGGACCAGTGGGCCAAAGCCCAAAATCCATTTCTTAAATTCCGTAGTCGTATCGAGCAGGAAAGATGCGACCAGTTTATCTCCGTTGTCTTCTTCTATGACCTGGGTTCTGTGCCATTTTTGTTCACGAAGTAACCTGGCTGACCAGCCCTTAAACTCACATCGAACTGTAACAGGTTTAATTTCCTTGTAAATGATTCCAAAACTCTTTCGCAGCGAATCCTCCAGCGAAAAATCTTCCGGCCTTTGGAAGGTTTTTTTCGTAATCCTGACTTCTACGATACGCTTGACTTTAAGAGTCCTTAATGCCTTTGCCTGGACGGAATGGCCAATCAAATACATACTGCCCTCATACAGCACCAGACCATAGGGGTGAAATTCTAATGTAAAAGGCGAACCTCGCTGGTCAGGATTGTATTCTATTCGAATAATGCTGTTTTCACTGATGGCCTTTCTGATTGTTTCCAAATGCGCCGATTCGCTCTGGCTGCTGTCTATATCAAAAAACTTGACATAAAATGTCTCATCCAGCTCCGCAAAGTAACTCAAGGCTTTTTTAGGCAAAAGAGCTTGTATCTTCTGCCATAATTGCTCCAGACCTTCACCGAAGCATGTCCCGGAAAGAGGTATTAAACATTGTTTAGCCAAATGCATTGATACCATTTCTGTCGGGCCAACAATTAGCTTGTCGGATTCTAAGAAATGCTTTTCCAACCGCCAAAATTTCTTTCCAAAATCCCTGCTCTCACAAGAAACCGGAAAACCGATTTCGCGAAGGGCAGCAAGGTCGCGTTCAATGGTTCTTCGACTGCTCTGTGCTTTCTCAGCAAGGTCTTCGATACTTATTCCGTATCTGAAGCTTTCCAGGATTCGCAACACCTGCCATTGCCTTGCTAACTGATTAGCCTTTGCCATTTTGACATCCCTGGGACTTTGAGATGCAAATATTTTAGTTGTCTATTAAAACAAATTATAGAAAAACATCCGATTTTGTCAACGATAGTATTGTCCTGCCGATGCGGCCTGTTGTCAAAAAACTTGCATTTAATGAGACTGTAGCATAAATACCGGGAGATTTTAATGATATGAAGTTATTTTAGTCGATATATCTTCCAGAAGAGTGAAAAGAGCGAGACTGTAGTAAAGCTATCGGGAAGCTGTTAGGGTCGAATTTGCTGGGGTTCGCCCCAAAGCAACTATTAGCTGCCAAAAACGAAGGCCAAGGCCAATATATCTGGAAAACACTAAGTAATCCAAAACGAATCTGTGCATAACATCCTAACCCACAAAGAGTTACGAAAATATTGCCCGGTTATTTTGCTACAGTCTCCATTTAATATGAATTAGTGGCTTATCAAATATCGCCTCGAAGACCAAGAGCAGTCTCTGAACGAAGATATAGATTTACGTTCAGGTTAGGAGCTGGTGATATTGGTATATAACTCTGAAAAAATTGCAGCTGCGATTATTGCAGTCAGAAACACCTGTCCCGCCAGCACTTGAAGTTGGTGGGACAAAATTGAAAAGTAAGTTTAAACGCCTCTTCACAAATTATTCCGAAGAGCCTCTTTATTATATCAACCGTGTTAAAAAGACACGCACAAAAAACAAGGAGTTGAAAGTCTGTATTATAAAGTGCACCACACCCACCACACCAATTTCCTTGACCAGCCACATTTTTTCCTTTCTAATACCGCCCTGTGTACCTATTGCTAATCGCCTTAAAAAAAGGATGATTCTATGAAAGTCAGTAAAAGAGCACAGGCTGTGCCGCCTTCGGCAACTATGGCGGTTACCGCAAGAGCAAAAGAACTCAAGGCACAGGGCGTCGACATCATCAGCTACGGAGCAGGGCAGCCCGATTTCGACACCCCCGATTACATAAAAGAAGCCGCTATAAACGCCATCAAAGCGGGCAAAACAAAATATACCGCCACCCCCGGTATTCTGCAGCTCAGAACTGCCATCGCCGAAAAACTAAAAACCCGGAACAACCTCAACTACGAACCCAGCCAGATAATTGTCAACATCGGCGCAAAACACTCCATCTACGAATCCATGCAGGCTGTACTCGACCCCGGCGATGAGGTCATTCTTCCCACTCCTTACTGGGTAACTTACCCCGAAGCCATCAAGCTCGCCGGCGCAAAACCCAAAGTCGTGCCCACAACCAGCGAAAACGACTACAAGATTACCCCACGCCAGCTCGCCGAGGCCATAAACGACAAGACCGTCATGTTCCTGCTCAACTCCCCCAATAATCCCGGCGGCTTTACCTACACCCCCGACCAGCTCAAAGAGATCGCCGAAGTACTCAAGGGCACTGACATTATGGTCCTCTCCGACGAAATCTACGAAAGACTCACATACGAGGGCACCAAATTCGTAAGCTTTGCATCTATAAGCAACGATACCTACAACCGAACGCTTACCGTAAACGGCTTCAGCAAGACCTTCGCAATGACCGGCTGGCGCATCGGATACACCGCCGGACCCCAGGAACCGATAAATGCAATGGCACGCCTACAGTCGCATATGACCCAGAACGCCGTTGCCTTCGTCCAGGAAGCCGCCATAGTCGCACTCAACGACCCCGAAAACGTTGTAGAAAAAATGCGACGCGAATTCGAAAAAAGAGGCCTCCATATGGCCCAAAGACTCAATAATATCGAAGGAATTTCCTGTCCCAGTCCCACGGGAGCTTTCTACTGTTTTCCCAATGTATCTGCGCATTTCGGCCGAACAATCAACGGCGAAAAAATAAAGAACAGCACCGACTTTGCCAAAAATCTTCTCGAACAGGCAAAAGTCGCTCTCGTACCTGGCCGACCTTTTGGTTGCGATGAAAATATCAGGCTCAGTTTTGCCTGTTCACTCGAACAGATTGATGAGGGAATCGATAGAATAAACAAATGGCTGACCAGGTAAAATTGCAAAAAGAAAAATCCCCGCTCTCCGGCTGGTTCATGATTATTCCATGGGCCGCTATGATCATATTCGCCTTCCACTCCATAACCCACATGGTCGGCGCCGGAGACACCTGGGTCGCTATGGCCTGCGGAAGACACTTTCTAAACCACGGTGTCGATACCGTCGAACCATTCAGCGCATATTCCCACAAAGCCGGACCAACACAACAAGACATAGAAAAATGGCCCCAGCCCGCCAAATGGCTCGCAGAAACCGTCGGCTTAAAAACCGTTCGCGCCATCCATCCCACCGGATGGATAAACCAGAACTGGCTCACGCACGTGATCTTCTACAAACTCGCCACCTGGCTCGGCTCAGAAGAAAACCCACACTATAACGCGCTGGTCTACTGGAAAATAGCCGTTTACATTCTCACAATAATCTGCGTCTACTACATCGGGAGAATAATGAAGGTAAATCCGCCCCTGGCTGCCGCCTTCGCCTGTTTTGCCCTCTTTGTCGGCAGAACCTTCTTCGATGTCAGACCTGCAGGGTTCTCAAACCTTCTCACTGCCGTATTCATCCTCATTCTCACCATCGCAACATACCGCAACATACTTTATATCTGGCTGCTGGTGCCGCTTGCTGTTTTTTGGGGAAACGTACATGGCGGATACATATACCTCTTCATAATGCTCGTGCCCTATTTCGGCCTGAATTTTATTACCAGTTTCTTCAAAAATAAATTCGTCTCAATCGGCCCCAGAGGACTAAAACACACCTTCGCCGCAGGCATGGTCTCCTTTATCGCCGTCGCGGTCTTCAACCCCTACCACCTCACCAACTTTACACATACATTTATCATAAGCATCAGTAAACAGGCCGCCCAATGGCGAACCGTAAACGAATGGCACCCCGCCTTCGAATGGGACAACCCCGTCGGAACCAGCTTTACCTTTCTTGTCTTTCTCTTTATGTTCATAGGCCTGCTCGCCTGCTGGCTGCTCAGCTATACCCTACGCCCAAAACTCAAACAAGCCCCCAGAAGCGAGATGCTCAGACAAAAAAAATACTTCTCGTTATTTTCAAAGACTATCGCCGCCATTGCGACCGTCTTCGTCTTCTGGACGATCCTCAGCAGCTTCTCACTGCTCAGCATACATCCGGCAAGCCTTGCCTTTGCTGCCGGCCTGGCATTAATTCTCCTGTTCAGCGCATACTGGGGCACCTACTTTGTATATCTCACTGTTCCCCTGACTATGATAGCCCTGTTTACCGCAAACCCCGACACCGGCCACCCCGGATATATGGGCCGATACCTCTACCCGCTGTTCATTCTGCCCGGTTTTGTGATCCTCAGTTTCATCGCCGAACGCATTAATCCCGAAAAGAAGCTCGACCCTATAAAACTCCTCCACGCTGCCGTTGCCGCCGCAGCGTCATTTCTCCTTATGCTCTGGATCGTTGACATCGATTCATCAAAATTTGCCGATTATTCCCAGTTGCTGGCTCTCAAGAGAGTGTTCAGGCCACGCTATGAGCACAATATTTCCATAAACTACTCCTATTTGTCCCCTGGCTTATACATCGTCAACAGCCTGGCCGTCGCCGCATATCTCATAAAGGACATTCTTGTCTCTCTATACCGTTTCGAACCCGCTCCTCCGACCAAACTACCCCGCCAGACCGAATACACCCCTCCGCGAATCGACCTGGCTCTTGTTGCCATCGCCGCACTCACCATCTACATGGCCATTCGCTCACGAAGGTTCATACCACTGGCCGCTATCGCCGCCTGCCCATTTATGGCAATGTTCCTCGAACAGGCTGTACGTGCCTTCTCTGCCGCCAGAAACTTCCACCTCAACAATAGGTACATCGAATCGGCAATGCCCCAATACCTAAAAAAAACACTCGCCGTCACCGGTGCCGTCATAGTTGTTGGACTGGGTACCTTCTGGTCGCTCAAATTTAAGCATATCTACCTCGACCCCTGGCCCACTGACAGGCATTTCACTTCCGTATTTATGAGAATGACCGCCTCGGACGCAAAGCCCTTCTACGCCTGCGAATTCATCCGAAAGAACAATCTCTCCGGAAAAATGTTCAATTACTGGACCGAGGGCGGATTCATCGCATGGGGGCAGGACCCCGACCCCAAAACCGGAAAAACTCCCCTCCAGCTCTTTATGGACGGCCGCGCACAGGCTGCCTATCAAAGACCCGCATACAACGAATGGGCACGAATAAGCTACGGCGGACCCATCGCTGCCAGACTCATCCAGCGTGCTGACCTTAATAACTCCGAACTCAGCAAAGAAGACTATGAGAAGATTGGTGCCTGGATTAATAGCCAGCTCAAAAAGCACAACGTCTGGGTAGTCCTTATGCCTAAAAAAGAATTCGATAAGCAGTTCGTCAGGGGCCTCTGGCACAATCCCGATTGGGAAGTCGTCTTCTTCAACCGTGAACAGAGACTTTTCGTAGACATCACCACGAAGAAGGGCAGGGATCTAAAGAGGAAAGTCCGAAACGAAGAGGCCCACTTCCCCGATCAGTACCATCGAAATCTCATCGTCGGACATAACCTCCTTTACTTCGACGGAACCAAAGAGGCAAAAGAGAGGGGCTATAAAATGGCTGTCGACGCCTTCAACGAAAATCCCTGTTATACCTCGATTCGCAGCATCCTCTATGCCGGCAGATTCGAATATCTCCAGTCAAAAGCCGCCAAACTGCTTGAAAACTTTGCCAATGACTTCAGCGAAAACGAGGAAGAATACTATCACAAGGACGGCTATTTCCTCCAAAGCCAGGCTGCCACAAACGCTTACAGTTTTCTCCGTAGCGTTGCCGCAAGAAATAATAATAAGTCACTTGCTTCTTTGTATTCTAAGCGTATAGAAGAAGTGTTCGAAAAAAGCAAGACTTGTGTGAATTCTAAAAGGTGGTAGTGATGAGAAGGTGTCAGCTATGAATCAGAACGCTCAAACCCCCAACCACACTCACCATCCTGCCGGCCCGGTTTCCATAAGCGTATTCTTTCCCTGCTTCAATGAAGAGGGCAATATCCGCCGTGTCGTCCAAAACCCCCTTCAAACCCCCAAAAAA
>JAGHBX010000341.1 GCA_021160785.1 Planctomycetota bacterium
CGACAGCGGCTCGATGATAGTCGGCTACTTTGTCGCCATCATCACCCTGCGAACAACCTATTATCAGCAGGAATCACAGGACGGTCTTTACGCGGTGCTCATACCCCTGGTCGTCATGGCCGTGCCGCTCTATGATTTTGTCAGTGTAACCTTTCTCAGAATCAGCCAGGGCAAGAGCCCCTTCGTCGGCGACACCCAGCACTTTTCGCATCGTCTCAAAAGACGCGGCCTCGGCGACACGCAAACTGTCCTGACCCTGTATCTGGCAACGGTCTGCACGGGCATCAGCGCCGTATTCCTCTACCAGGTCGATTTGACGGGTGCGATTCTCATACTGGCGCAGACGATCATGATACTGACAATCATCGCGATTCTGGAAAGTACGCAAAGCCGGCCTCCATCGGACCGGCGGGAGTAAACAAAACTCAAGCCAAGGGGCAAAATGAAAGAACGCATCAAACAGGTTCGTGACACTTCATTCAAACGGTTTGAATACGTGCTCCTGACGGTATGCCTCTGCGTGTTAGCGATACGGGCCATGTACGTCGAAAGCCCCCACGGCGGCCTGATGGACCCCAAACAGATACTCACCAACGAGGCCTTGAGCCTGATTCTTTCAAGCACCCTTATCCTGACCACCGCGGCATGGTTTTTCGTCGCCTTCTGCCGACGAAAGGTCTCTTACCGCTTCAGTGGAATTGAAATCGGCGCGGGGCTTTTCCTCGCCGCAGGGCTCGTCGGCGTATTCGTCGCATCGAACAAACGCGCTGCCATTACCGACATGCTAACTATCCTGGCGCCGATGCTGACGGCGATCCTACTTATACAAATCCTGAGATCTTCGCCCAGAATAACACTCGTACTGCTGGTCGCCTTTGCGCTGGCTGCGACGGCGACATATCAGTGCACCGACCAGTTCTTCAGCAGCAACGAAGACATGATCGCCGATTACAAGCAGAACCCCCAGAAGCACCTCGATGTCATCGGCGCCGAGCAAGGCTCGTTCGAACAAATGCTTTATGAACACCGGCTTTACGGCAAAGACATCCGTGGATTCCTCACTACGAGTAACTCCACCGGCTCTTTCCTTCTGCTGTCGGCCTTTGCCGCAATCGGGCTTTTCGTCGATGCCTTCAGAAACCGCCGCGACAAATCATCACATGCCGCCGTTGTCTGCCTTGGTCTTGCAGCAGCCCTCGCCTGCGCCGGCCTTATTCTTTGCCGCAGCAAAGGCGCCCTTGCCGCAGGCGCAGTTTGCGGTGTTATGTTTGTCACCGCCCTTACACTGGGAAGACACCTGCACCGCCGTCGCCGGCTGCTGCTGGTCCTGATCATCGTTGCCGTCGCCACCGCCACATTCGTCGTCATCGGCTACGGAACGTCGCACGGCACGCTGCCGGGCGGCGTTTCCATGCTGGTCAGGTGGCAATACTGGGATGGTGCGGCAAGAATGTACGCCGACAAACCCCTCACCGGGGTAGGCGGGGGCAACTTCGCCAACTATTATCCGCACTACAAGATCCCGGCCGCGCCGGAAACCGTCGCCGATCCGCACAATTTCATCCTGAGCCTGCTCAGTCAGTACGGACCGCTCGGGGCGATCGGCTTTGTCGCAGGCTTCGTGATAATACTTTTGAGAGTCGCTTTTCGCCGACCTGCCGAAGATCCGAGCCCCCCGAAAATCGAAGGTGCGTCACCAAACACCCGGCCATTGATCACGGTGCTTTTTATTTCCGTCATACTCCTGATCCTCAGACCTGTTTTCGTGACCGGCGAACTCGGCGACCGCCCCGATGTAAGGATCTACGTTTATGGAATTCTATTTGTCGCACCGGCCACCGTATTTGCCGCATGGTATTCTATCCTGTGGGCAAGCCCCGGGAAGATAACACCGCCTGCAATAATACAGGCTGTTCTTCGCTGCACAATAGCCGCCGCAGTGTTCTTCTTCCTTGCCTGCATGGTGGTCTTCTGGCCGTCCGCTGTTGGCATTCATGGGACCCTGATTGCGTGTCTTGCCGCCTATGTCATGTGGGCCGAACAGAAGTATCGGGCCCGGACAGCCCTGAAGCCTGGATGGGCCACACAGATCGGTCTTTTCTGCGGAATTGTCGCCGTCGCCATTCACAACCTCATCGACTTTGCCATTTTCGAACCGGCCGTCGCCGGCTTGTTCTGGACGATGACCGCCTGTCTCTTTGCCGTGAATTCACAACGCACCGGTGCCGGGCGTGTGCAATTTGCCCCGCCGAAAATCGCCCGCCTCGCCGTCCTGACGACAACGGCAGTATTGATTTTCGCCTTGTTGCACTGGGCCCTGATACCTCCGGTCAGGTCAGGCCGCAACATCCAGAGAGCCCTAAACGACCCATACTGTCGCATCGAACTGTTCGACGCGGCGGCAAAGGCCGACCCGCTTAGCCCCAGGCCTCTAAGCCTAAGCGCCAAAGCCTGTCTGCAACAGTACGCCCGGGGGGACACTGGCGACAAGACCCTGCTGCAAATCGGTGCCGACCAACAGCGCAGCGCAATACAGCGAAACAAGGCAGGCTACAAAAACTACCGGAAACTGGCCGAGGTCTATGAATTGCAAGCCGAAACCGCCGCCTCACAAAGCAACCGGCTGGAGGACCTTCAGCAGGCATTTGACGCACTGACCGAGGCCGCCCGACGCTATCCCGGCTCGGACAGGATTCACCTCAAACTCGCACGCCTTGCAGAACTGCTTAATCGTGATGACGAGGCGATAGCACATTACAAAACCGTCGTTCAAATCGAAGACGCCTATCGCGACCAGTTCAAAATAATGTATCCGGACCGAGAACTATTCAGCAGACTCGGAGAAAAGAACTACCAACTCGCCAAAAAGCGATTAGCCGAACTCAAGTATTGAAAAGGTGAAATCTGATATGAAAGGCCAAAAGAAAGCAGCGGCCGAGGCAGCAAATCCAAGGTCTGCCGTTCGTGCAGCCCTGGATGCCGGGTAAAATCCGTGGTTGCTTTTTTTTGCGATTGCGGTTATGCTGTTCTAAATAATCTGTGGTTAGAACCTGGAAGTTTAACTTAATTCGGAGGTGTAGCATGAGCAATAAAGCAGACTGTATCGGGAAATTCATGTTGGTTGTATTGGCCGTTGTGATTTGTGTTCCGTGGGCTCTTGCCGCTGACAAGCCTGCCGCCGAACCCAAAGCCGAGGGCGGCTTTGTATCCCTCTTCAACGGCAAGGATCTCACCGGCTGGGACGGCGATCCCCGCTTCTGGTCGGTCATCGACGGTTTCATTCGCGGCCAGACCACTGCGGACAATCCCACCAAGGGCAACACATTCTGTGTCTGGCGCGACGGCAAACCCAGGAACTTCATCCTGAAAACGAAGTTTCGCCTCCATAACCACAACTCCGGCATCCAGTACCGAAGCAGGGAAGTCGGCAAGTGGGTTATGGCCGGGTACCAGGCCGACATCGTAAACAAGCAAGGCATGGTGGGCTTTCTCTATGAAGAGAAGGCCAGAGGCTGGCTCGTCAGCGTCGGCGATATCATGGTCATCGACAAAGACGGCAAGAAGAAGGTCGTCGGCAAGATCGCAGACCAGAAGGAACTGATCAAGGCCGGCTACTATAAGGAAGCCGACTGGAACGAATATACCGTTGTTTGCCGGGGCAACCATATTGTCCAGTACCTCAACGGCTTCCAGACTATGGAACTGATCGACAACGATCCAAAGGGCAGGATGGTGGAAGGGATTCTTGCGCTTCAGCTTCACGCAGGCGAGCCCATGATCGTCGACTTCAAGGATATCCGCATCAAGCACCTGCCCGACCATTTCGGCGAAGCCAAACGCCTCTTTAACGGTGAGAACCTCGATGGCTGGACCTTCTCGAGTGACAAGCTCAAAGATGTATGGGGCGTCAAGGACGGCATCATGACAAACGCAGGCAACCCCAGGGGCTACATCCGCACCAAAGCCGATTACACAAACTATATCCTCCGGCTCCAGTGGCGGCACCTCGGCAAGGGCAACGGCGGTGTCCTGCTCCGCATGGTTGGTCCCGACAAGGTCTGGCCCCGCTCCATCGAATCGCAGGGCCAGCTCAACGCCGCCGGCGACATCTGGAACATCGACAAGTTCCCCATGAAGGCCGCCGCCGACAGAACCAGTGGCCGACACACACGAAAGATGCACCCGTCGAACGAGAAACCCGCCGGCGACGGCTGGAACCAGTACGAGATTACGATGGACGGGGGCAGGCTTGAGCTGAAGGTGAACGAACTCGTGCAGAACACCGCCACCGAATGCTGGGAAACGCCGGGCAAGATATGCCTCCAGTCGGAAGGCTCCAAAATGGAGTTCAGGAACATCACCCTGATTCCGATAATCAAACAGAAGGCAAAAGCAGCAGGCGCGGGACCCAAATAAGGATCCAATCGCAAAAAATGAAGAAATCTTGCTCTTGACCCTTGAAATACGTCGAATTCTCATATAAAGTACGTAAATGCGATGCTGGCCCAAGGCTGGCGACACGGGCAGGTAGCTCAGTTGGTAGAGCAACGGACTGAAAATCCGTGTGTCGGCGGTTCAAGTCCGCCCCTGCCCATTCATAAGTCCTTATCTGGCAAGCCTTTGTGAATCAGGCCATGTGGTGTTGTTTTGTCCGCAACGGCCCGCGTCCCAAAACGTCCCAATTTCTGACACAGGCCCTGAGCAGTTGCAGCCCTTGCTCGGTGGATTAAGTCATCCGCCACGGCAAGGTAAAACTTGTGCGTTGTGGCAAAACTCGAATGTCCTGCAAGCGTCATTACATCGTACTCGCTCATGCCATTGGCAAGCCACATGCTTATGCCTGTTCGTCGGATATCATGGAAAGTTCCCGTTTTGACGCCCGCTTTTCTGAGGATTTTGTCAAAGCTCCTCTTGAAATTGTTTACCACCTTGAGTCGGGAGTCAGAGAGAGTCCACTTGCCTTTCGGCCTGAGCACATTCTGGATGTAATCATACCTTGCTGTGGGGACGAAAATATAGGGATACCCTTCCGGCTGCTGTGCCTGGTGATCTACAAGCATTTGAACGATTTCCTCTGTCAAAGGCAGGGTTCTGTGGTCAGAGTCCTTGATAAGCCATTCCCACGTATCTTTGGTGTTTTCTTTGGGATATACTTCGATGGTTTGTGTGTCGAAGTCAATATCTGCCCAAGTGCAGTTCAAAAGCTCTGCGCGTCTCATGGCAGTGGCCAAGGCTACTGTGATCAGCAGATCCCATTTGACAGATTTCTCAGGATTCCATTCGAGAGTATAATCCTGTGCAGCTTTCAGGATCCTTTGGCATTGGTCATCAGAATAAATATTGATTTTCTTCTTGGCAACTTTGGGTATGGCGATGTACTGCAGCGGATTTTCATCAAGCTGCTTGCGATTGACCGCCAGTTTAAACACCCTTTTGACGTGCCGCAGTTTCTTGGCTACAGTCCCTTTGGTGTTGCCACGATCGAGACATTTCTGAATGTAGAATTCACCATTTGCCAATGTGACACTTCGAAAATCAATATTGCCAATTGTCCCAATTAAATCTTCCATAGCTGATCTAGTTTCACACCTTGTACTTTCTCTGATCTGATCACCGGTCCTTGCCAAGCTGTCTTCCAGGAAATCCACAAGCTTCATAGAGCCGGGCTCAACATAGCCCATCCGAAACTCTTTTTCCTTCTGAGCACGCTGCTGTTCAGCTTTTCGCCGGTTTGTATGCCCAAGACCTTCACATATTTGTTTCCCATTCTCGTCCTTATAACGCAAGGCATAAGTAAATTTCCGACCACCACATCGTGGTCGTTTGTTGAGCTTAACCAACTGTTTCATAATACCTCCTTTCTGACGTCGGTTCAGCTCACACGACATAAACTGAATTCTACACGTTCTCCAAGCAAAGCGCAAGTTTTATTTTCCGACATCAGTTTCTTTTTCCATCCATTCCAGAATGGCTCTTTTGGGATACAAAGCCTTGCGACAGATATGAACTCTGGGCAAGCCTCGAAATTTCTTTAGATGCTCTATGACATTGTGATAGTTCTTTGAAGTGCTAATCTCAGGTATCCTGAGAAACTGGACAAGTTCAGCTTCTGTCATCAACTCAGAATTATTGTCAATCCTTGCTGGCGTATGGGTGCACAGATTCTGACCCTTTTTTGACTTTGTTAGGGGATCTGGACTATTAGTCATTTTACTCATCAGAATTTGTTGCTCTTAATCTGGCGTGCTTACAAACCTCGATTTCTACCAATGCGATCTTGGTAAGTCTTCAATGGTCAATTTCTCTGCCGATCACTCAACATATCTTCTTACACCTGCTGTTTTACTCATTACCAGCCTCTTAGCGGCTATCAGCCCCTTGATATTTCAGGTGTCGCGCCGAAATCTGATGAAAAGGACAACCGCTATCAGATGGCAGTGTTATTCTCATGAGGTTACCTATGGCCAAGATCAACAAAAATGATTACGAACTCTTCCGGTTGCTTGTCGAATACCGCTTACTAACGGTTAAGCAGCTTTCGATTCTCTTACAGAAAAGCCCTCAGGGTATATACCGCAGGGTCGGAGCCCTCTGCCGGATGGGACTGGTTGCAAGCCGGGATGCCTATGGCAATAAGAAAGGTCGGCCCGAGAAAGTCTTCTACATTACACAGGAAGGTCTAAAGTGCCTGAAAAAGAAGTGCAGCAATCAGAAAGTCAAATTTGAGTATATTGACGGCGATTCGGTTAAATACCTTGGCCATCACATGCTTCTAAACTGGTTTCGCGTAGGGCTTGTAAAATCACAGAGAGAAATTTGGGACATTGAGGCAAAGCTTCTTGCTTACGGTATATCTGACTACGCCCATGTTGATACCGAAACAGGTCAGACTGTGCAATTCGTTCCCGATGCTGTTGTAGCACTCAAGGACAAGTCCAGGAATAGGGGAGTTTTGTTTTTTCTTGAGGTGGATTGCGGTACCGAAGCGATAGCCAGTCCCAAAAGGCACCACGATGACCTGAGGCAGAAGGTCATCAATTACCAGGTGTATTTCTTGAATCAGCGTTATAAGAAATACGAAAAGATCCTTGGAGCAGGTTTTACAGGTTTTCGGCTTTTGGTGCTTACTAATACAGAGCAGAGATTCGCTGCTATATGTCGGCTTGTCAGACAGATGTCAACCGATAGAGCTGGCTCGGATGTCGATTTTATCTGGATGAGCCATCAAAAACCGATGTTTGAAAAAGGCGTCAGTGGAAGGATATGGACAAAGGGCGGCAATACAATGCTACCGGCGGATTCAATATTTGACAACTTTGCGAAATCTGTTCCGATTCGGTAACACATCTCTACCGAATAAGAGTATCAATCAACATTTCATTTATCCTGTCAATCATAGATTCTGGCATGTCGAGGAGAATCTCCCTTGTTCGGCCGTAACGGCCTTTGGAAATTATCCGTGTCCTTATCAACGAGTAGATATCAAGCTCTGCGATGATATCGGCAAAGGCACGGTTGGACAATGGGCGAAGCTTGATTTTCCCACAGAAGGAAAGATATGCTTCATAAGCCTGGCCGGTGGCAAGACAACTTGTGTTTGTGGTTTTCAGGGCATGGATGATGGATGCCATGGCAGCCTTGAGGTGTGCCGGCGCGGATCGAAGAAGCGAGATATACCTGTCCATGTCAAGCTGGGCCGCCGCTTGGTCAACGGTCTCCAGGGTGATGGTTTTCGAGCCGTTCTTCTCTGCCAGATAGGCACTCTGGGCAAGCAGGCCAACGGCTTTTCGGGCATCGCCATGTTGTTGGCTGGCAAGAGCCGCTATCTTTTCGATAACGCCGGGGGCAATGGAGTTTTCAGTAAGGGCTTTTTCAATGCGTATGCGGAGGATATGCTTGAGGTCAACGGCATCGTATGGCTTGAAGATAAGCTCATTTATTTTCAAAAACGATTTCACACGGGCATCGAGCATTTCCGGCCAGTCGAGTCTGTTGGAGACCAGGATGAGAATGAGTTTTGCGGGTATTCGCTGGGGTAGCCGTCGGACCAGGAAACGCATAAAGTTATCCATATCGCGCCTGACATTGTCGATCTCATCAATGAACAGGAGTAGATAGCCTTCATAATCGGCGAGTTTATTCTCAATACGCAACATCATTTCCTCAAGTGATATACCCTTCTGGTATTTCTTGCTGGCATTGAGCAGGCAGGCCAGATCATTGAGGGCACGAAAACACGGTCGGGGATTGGAAAGGTCGAGATGGACGTGACGTATTGGAATGTTCTGCTGCGAGCACATCTCCGCCAGCAGATTCAGGAAGTAACACAGTGTAAGGGTTTTACCGGTGCCGGTCTTGCCCCAGATGGCGATATGGCATGGATGATCACCGCGGAGTATGCCTGCAAAATGACTGGACAGTTCTTTGATTTCGGCGTCACGGACATTGGCATTGAAAACCTCCTCAAGGACAGCCATTTGTTCGGATCGAATGAGCTGTTCGTCATCCAGAAAACGGCGATTAAGGATGATAGCTGAATTGACCATGTGTTGTATCTGGGACTGGATTTTGTTTCGGACAAGATTCTGTTGCACTTGCAAATCACCTCCATAAGTTGACTTTGGAAGGGAAGTTTATAAATGTTTCGGCTAAGACCCAGAGAGTAATTTGCGAGTGGAAAGTCAAACAGTGATCAGCAGGGTATTTGTTCAAAACAGCCCCGGTTACAATGATTTATAAGCGTTGTCTTTTATAAGTAGTAAGTAATAACAGGATAGATATGTATATAATATGATAGGCAGGTTTCCACTCGAAAACTACTCTCTGTGTGGGACTGCAAAATGTAGAATAAATCCGTAAAGTGCGCAATAAATCAGCTCCAAGTGTAGAATAAATAGGCCAAAACGGCCAAAAACTGCATAAAAAATGATCGGCTGTTTCTGAGGTAAGTCATTGTAATACATCGGTTTATCGTGGTGAGAAAAATCTGACTATTAATATAATAAAGGGGGGTATCCACTTGACGCAAGTGGCATCTATATATAGTATGTTTGGGTATGGAAGAACATGAAGAGCATTCAGTACC
>JAGHBX010000234.1 GCA_021160785.1 Planctomycetota bacterium
CGTACTGAAGAAGACCGGCGGCGGGATAGCGATGTGTCTTGATGCGGCGACGCGCAAGATGGTCTGGCAGTTGGTGATACCGCGGTATATGGAAGGGGTTAAGGCGCCGTTTCATTTTAATAAGTGGTGTTGCGGGGTGTGCGCGACGCCGGCGATGGATGACAAGTACATGTATATTGTCGGGCCGCGGGGCGATGTGCTGTGTCTCGATCGCACCGGGCTGGCCGACGGTAATGACGGGCCGTTTACCGACGAAGGCGATTATATGGGATACGCCGAAGGCGCAGACGCCAAACTTGCCGCGACCGACGGCGATATCGTCTGGCGGTTTGACATGATCAAGAAGCTCAAGGTTGTGCCGCACGATGTCTGCGGCTCGTCGCCGGTATTGTCGGGCGATTATTTGTATGCCTGCACCTCCAACGGGCAGGATAACCAGCACAAGTACATTGTAAACCCCCAGGCGCCGAGTCTGATCGTCCTGAACAAGCGCACGGGCAGGCTGGCGGCCGTCGACGGCGAACTGATCGGCAAGCGGGCGTTTCACGGGCTGTGGTCGTCGCCGGTTGTTGCGAAGATCAAGGGGCGGCAGATGATTCTATACGGAAGCGGCGACGGGGTGCTTTATGCGTTTGAACCCGTAAAGAGCGACGATGCGGGCACACTGAAAAAGATCTGGCAGCGAGACTGCAATCCGTATGGGTATCGTGCGGTGGCTTATACGAACCACCGCCAGAAGAGTCCCAAAGGACCCAGTGAGATAATCGGCACGCCGGTGGTTTACGAGGGGCGTATTTATGTCGCGATCGGCCAGAGTCCGATCCATGGCAAAGGGCAGGGTGCTCTGTCGTGTATCAACGGCGCCACAGGCGAGATCGTGTGGCGGTCGAAGCTGGTGGATCGGAGTCTGTGCACGGTCTCGGCAACGGACGGGCTTGTGTATATCGCCGATTACTCGGGCAATCTTCACTGCTTCGATGCGGCGACGGGCAAGCGGTACTGGGTGCACGATCTGGGCGCGGGTGTATGGTCGGCGTCGACGCTCATCGCAGACGGCAAGGTCTACATCGGCACGGAGGGCAATGTCTTCTGGGTGCTGAAAGCGGGCAGGGAAAAGGAAGTGCTCTCGCGACAACGCGTCGACTCGATGCCGATTACGGTTACCGCCGACAAGGGTGTTCTGTATGTGCCGACGCAGAAGTCCCTCTATGCATACAAGACGGCCCCGGACAACTGACATCAAGGAGAACCATTGTGAGTGATTTATTCGATCTTAACGGGCAGGTGGCTTTGATTACGGGTGCTTCGCGCGGTCTCGGCAAGGAGATGGCGACCGCTCTCGCCGAAGCCGGGGCGGACCTGGTTATCGGCAGTCGCAGCAAAGACGACATTGAAAAGGCAGCCGAGGAGATTTCCGAGACGAATATCGCAAGGGTGCTGGCCCTTGAGCTGGATGTCACCGACAGGGAGTCGGTCGAGGGTTTTGTGGGGGCGGCGGTCGATGAGTTCGGAAAAATCGATATCCTGGTCAATAACGCCGGCACGAACATCCGTTCGCCGATCTGCGAGATTAAGGACGAAGACTGGCAGGCGGTCCAGCTTGTAAACGTCGACGGGGTATTCTACTGCTGCCGGGCGGCGGCGAAGCACATGATCGAGGCGGGCTACGGCAGGATCATCAACATCGGTTCGTCGCTGAGTCTCGTCGGAATGGAAAGGCGTTTTAGCTACACGGCTTCGAAAGGAGCGGTGCTGCAGATGACGCGGACGTTAGCGGTGGAACTTGCAGAGACCGGAATAACCGCAAACTGCATCTGCCCGGGACCGTTCGCCACGGAGATCAATACCGCCGTGATGAACGATGCCGAGGCGACAGAAAAGCTGCTCGCCAACGTGCCCATGAACCGATGGGGCGAAATGAAAGAAATACGAACGGCGGCGGTGTTTTTGGCAAGCCGATACAGCAGCTATGTGACCGGCGCGGTAATAAGCGTAGACGGCGGATGGACGGCGAGATAAGTGTGGAGGCGTAGGGGCACGGTCCCGGCGCGCCGGGATGCCCCTACGGTGGCTAATACAAATTCCTATGCCATTTAGTTAACCTGCGGCACTTACATTGTCCTGGGTTTTTCCGCCTCTTTTGAGATCGACTCCGTCTTTGCGGAGTTGGTCCTGAAGTTGCGAAACATTTACATCCCGCGGGAGGATTCCCTTTTTAGCCGACATGGCGGCGGCCAGGCCTGCGGCGTGGCCGGTGGCGACGCAGTTGCCCATGCTCTTACCGGCAGAGGCCGCGACGTGGGTTGCCGAAATGCATCGCCCCGCCATGAGCAGCCCGTCGATCTTGACTGGAATGATAGAACGGTAGGGAACGTCATGGACTTTCATCTTCGAGAACCTCACAAAACCGATGTCGAGATAGCCGCTTCGCCATGCAATGACATCGGCGAACGTATTACCCTTGAGTGCGTCTTCCTCGGTGAGGATGTACGGTCCTTTGACGCGCCTTGTTTCCCGGACGCCCATTTGCGGCCCCGTGCCGATAAGCTCGATATCCTTGAGCGGCTCGCCGCCGAATTCTCTCATGGCTAACACCATCTGCAGCACCTGGCGGCGGCTGGCGCATTCGGCTTCGGACCGCTGGAATGGGTCGGTAGCGTCGAACTGGCTTATGTCCCTTGTGCCGGCGTGGTTGATATAGAAACTGGTCGCGTTTGAGACTTTCCCCAGGCCCCAACTGCCGGGTATCAGGGGGTACTTGCTGCGGGCCTTGTCGGCGACGGTCTTCATCTTCACCCGGCCAAGCTGCTGCGATGTTATATTAGTCAGGTTCAGGCACAGCGTCATCGGCGAGAGGTTTCCAAGCTCTTTCATGGTTTCTGCGCCGGCATAATATGCGATGTCGGCGTCGCCGGTGCAGTCGACGACGATTTTTGCCTCGATCTTCGCAAGTCCGTTCTTGGTGGCGACAACCACACCCGCAATCCGGCCGCCCTGCATGACGGCGTCGACGGCGCGGGTGTCGACGAGATACTCGCAGCCGACTTCGTCGAAAGCGTCGAGCAGGGCGACCTTTAGATAGTCGACATTGCACCAGCACTGATGCTGTCCGATCCGCACGGCCTGATCGCCGTAGGCCAGGAGCTTTTCAATGACAAGCTCATGCACCGCCGATCGCGGCTTACGCCCCGGCCGCATCTGGTTGATAGGCATGCCGCAGCACCAGGCGGCGACTCCTCCGAAAAAGGAATGGTTTTCGATCAACAGCGTTCTAGCGCCTTTGCGCGCCGACGCCAATGCCGCGCCGAAACCGGCAGGACCACCGCCGACAACAAGGACATCGACCTGAGCGAGTTTCTCCATGCCGGAGTGAACTGCAATGCCGGATGCGCCCGGCCTCTGCGCTGCCGAAGCCGCAGACGATCCGGCAATACCCGACAGAGCCAGAGACGTGCCCAGAGATGCCTGTTTTAGAAAATCACGGCGTGTTCTTGACGAAGTACACATAATCGCTCCTTTTGCTGAATGGGTTTGGCAAGCACCTTAGTGAACAACAGCATACCAGATGTATCGGGCAAAATCAAACACTCAATAATCGTCACAAAGGCGGCAACGCTGCATGAATTCTTTACCACGTTTAACAAGAACGACCGGCACGGAAAAAGATCGCGCCTTTCGAAAATGGAACTAAGGGCAACCGAACGCTGATGGGTTAAAAAGATTGTTTCAGGAAATCCTTGACGGTTCAAGGTGATTTTGATAAGATTATTGATATTGGAAGAACTAAATTATGTTTATTAGGCGTGCAACAAGAAATGGGATACGTCGTGTCGTGAAACAAAAACAATTATTTGAGGAGAAATGAAATTGAAGAGTCGAACTGTTGTATTGATTTTGGTGATAGCGCTGAGTCTGGCCGGTAACGCCATAGTGGAGGCTGCCTCCAATACCTGGAATAACGGCAGCGGCAGCGGCCTCTGGAATGACCCAAATAACTGGGACTTGGGCTTCGTTCCCGTTTACGGGGAGACTAATGGTGGGGATGTCCAATTCATCACAAGTCTCCCGGGCCCGGTTGTCCAGACCCCAGGCATGGGGGCTGATACGCTTCGCATGAAAGGGAATGCTGCCTTGACAATAGACGGTGGATCGCTTACTGTAG
Organism: Planctomycetota bacterium; assembly: GCA_021160785.1. Taxonomy (GTDB): domain Bacteria; phylum Planctomycetota; class Phycisphaerae; order Sedimentisphaerales; family Anaerohalosphaeraceae; genus B28-G16. The sequence goes on from JAGHBX010000234.1 coordinate 4,163, forward strand.
GCAGCGGCTCCCTTTTAGGCAACGCCCAAAAACGTACGGCGACGGTTACTGTCAACAGCGGAACCATTGAGTTTGTCGACAGTGCGGCTTTGCCCAGATGGGGAACGGGCATCCTCAATATGAACGGCGGCAATTTTATAGCCGCCGACCTCAAACTTGGAACCAACACTTACGGCAAAAAAGGTTACATAAATCTGGATGGTGGAGTCATTACCGTCACCAATAACTTCGTGTTGGATCATAATATGTGCAGGGTGAATGTCACTGAGGGCACACTGATTATAAACGGCGATGTGGTCTCAAAAATCCAGGGCTACATCGACAATGGGTGGATAACGTCCTATGACGGCAAGGGCAAGCTGTATCTGGATTATGACGTCACGAATCCCGGAAAAACCACGTTGACCGGGCGCAACTTTCTTCATCCGAATCCCGCCGACGGTTTGACCGTAACTGCCTCCGTTGACCGGATTCAATGGACGCTGCCCGAACCGAACTCCCTGGACGGTATTGTAACCTGTGATGTTTACTTTGGCACTGATCCCAACCACTTGAACAACCCGCAGATTGTCTTCGGTGCGCCGGTTGACTCGGCGCCCGTTGTGTTGGATCCTCAAATGGAGTACTATTGGTCGGTTGACCTGTACGATTCCAGCGGCGAAACCCCTGGTGAGCCGTTCTACCGGAGTCCTGTTTTTACATTCAACACTCTGAACACGGCCCCGACCGTCGAAGCCGGTGTTTATGATGATACGTGGCTGGCTGACGGCCCAAGGGTTGTCCAACTCAGCGGCAGCGCCAGTGATGAAGACGGCATGATTGAGCCTGTGTCCCTTCTGTGGACGGTCACACCCGAGTCTGACGTCCAGATCAGTGATCCTCTTGCGCCGGATCCGGCGATTACGATAGCCAAGGCTGGTGCATACACTTTGCAGCTTGAAGCTTTTGACGGCGAATATGCCGTTACCGACACCGCGCAAATCGTAGTGTATGCCGATTCCTGCGAGCACGCCAAGAACCAGCCGGGATTCGTAAGGCTCACCTACGATAGATATTACGATTGCATAGTTGATTTCCGGGACCTTGCCGGATTGGCCGATGAGTGGCTCCAGGACAATTACAGCAAGGAGTGATTCGATGCGCCGGTGGCCATTGTGAGCAGAACCGATAAGACGCATCCAGAGTGCAGGCGTTGCTATTTGGCTTTGATTCTGTCAAGCGAAGCGGCGCGGGCGATTTGTTTGCCGTCGGCGAATACGAAGAGGCCTTTGCCCTTGCCGAACTTGGCGCCGGTTTTGTCCCACAGGATTGTGATGATTCTGCCGTGGTAGAGCACGTTGTCCAGGCAAAACCAGTTCCATCTGTCCGCCGGCAGGAGCGGGTTCACTTCGACAGTCTCATCAGCCCGCGGGCGCAGGCCCGCAAGGCCGGTGATTACCAGGTCGCAGTAGCTCGAATGGTTGTAGTCCTTGCCCCGCTCTTTGCCGCCCTTGCCCGCGTCCCACGTGCCATTCTTCCAACTCTTCAGTCGCGTCCGCGAAATCCAGTCGCCGGTAAAGGGGTTGAGATTTTCGTCGATCCACGGAACGACGCGGCCGTCGGCGCGTTTGAGCCGATGGCTCTTCGTATAAACCTTCAGCGTCTCGAAGTAATCGGCCTTTGTTATCGCATCCTGGTCGTAGTTATTGAGCACATTGGCCATAGCCGTCAGCGTAACCGCCGTCGACAACGGCCAGCTCGGTCCGTTCCACTGACATTCATGGCCCTTGTACGAGATGATGAATCGCCGATGCCGCTGCTCTGCGGTTGTCGGTCCAAACGGCGCATGGAAACCTCGCGGGTCCGTCAACTGCTTCCACGCGACCTCGTAACCCGCATCGGGCTCGGGCAGATTGAAATACCATGGCGTGTACCCGTGAAGTTCCCGGACATCAACCAAGGTGTCTTTGTCCCGCGACAGCGTTTTGAAGAATTTGGCCTCGTCGTCCCAGAGTTTCCGCTGGACGAGCAATTTTATCTTCTGCGCCTTCGATTTGTATTCGCCGGCAATATCGGCCCGGCCTGCTAATTGCGCAATCTTTGAAATAGCAGTCGCATCGCCGTACATGTAAGAATTGATCGTCGCCCGCTTGCCCGATCCGCCGATGGAGACCTCCATACCGTCGCGGTCGTCGATCTGCCAGAACAGCCCGTCCGGGCACAGTCGCGATTTTTCCCATTCGCCGTAATTGCGTATCAGATCGTCAAGCAGACTGGTAATCAGTTTCTTGTCAGGGCGAACCTTGTACCCGGCGTAGAGGGCGTCGGCTGCCCAGAAGCTGTACCGCCGCGGCGAGCCGCCCTTTTGAAACCAGAATACCGCATAATCATCGAGGTACTTCGGATCGTGCAGCCACCGCCCCTCATAAAAGTGATGACCCGCCGGGCAACTGATCGTGTTGTGTTTACCCGACCACGGGACCTTGGGCAAAAACTCCGTGATCACATATCCGTCGGGCGTCTTCTTTACATGCTTGCGATAAGTCCACCAGCGGAAATAATACGTCCGTTCGAAATCAGCATCCGGACAGTGAAAAAGCGGGATATTGTCTTTGAGAAAATCCCACGCCTCAGCATTGGCAATGTTGGCGTAGAGTTCCTCGTCGCCGGCGTTGAATTCGTCAACGTAGTGCCTAAAGTCGTCGGCCTTCAGGATAAAAGCCTGCGGAACTTGAGCCGCACCGGCGGTGCCCGCAAGAATGGCTAACAGCATGTAAACCCAAATCGCCAATATAAACTGCTAAACTCTCACAGTCGTCATTCCGTTCCTCTTTCGTACCCCTAAATTGTATATCACCCTGCCGGATTGTCAAGAGAATAATTGTGATAGAAATAAGAAACATCCCAATTTTCAGGCAGACAAAAGGGATCCCTCGCTGGGAGCTTGGACGTTTGCTTTAACCGACAGATATCGCCGTGGGGACGAAAAATACAAAAAACCGTAAAAAAACTGAAATGAACGGGTGGCTTGTGTGTCTACAAAGGTGGCTCACAGGGAGCCGACGGTTGAAAACAGAGATGTTAACTTATTGGGATTTAGGAGAATGATCATGTTTAAGTGGATTAAACGAGGATTGCTGGTGGTTGCAGGCGGGGCTTTGTTAGGCGGGCTGGTGTTCGGAACGGATATGTTCAGCTACATCAGGAGCTCTGCAAGGTGGACTCGGACGGCGGTCAAGGACTCGGTGCCCATTGAATTTGAACTCAAACGGGCCCACGACCTGCTCGAGGACATCATCCCTGAGATTCACCAGAATATCCGGCTGATCGCGCGTGAAGAAGTTGAAATCGCCGCATTGAAGGACGACCTCGAAAAGAGCGACAAGGCCTTCGACGCCGAAAAGCAGCGGATTCAGAATCTTCGCAATGCCCTGAATGTTCAAAAGGTCAGCTACACATTCGGCAGCCAGCGGTATTCGCGGGAAGAGCTCAAGCAGGATCTCGCCTGGCGCTTCGACCGGTTCAAAGAAGCCGAAGTCGTCCTGGCCAGCAAACAGCGGATGCTCAAGACCCGTGATGCCGGACTTCGCGGCGCGATGCAGCTTCTCGAAAAGACGCGGTCGCAAAAGAGGCTGCTGGCGAGCAAGATTCAGGCTCTGGAAGCCCAGCACCGCTTAGTCAAGGCAGCTTCGGTCGGCTCCGGCATTCACGTCGACAACAGCAAGATCGCCCAGACAGAGAAGCTTATCAACAACATCAAGAAGCGTCTCGATGTCGCCGAGCGAATCTTAGCTCATGAAAGCCACTTCGTGCAGACGATTCCCGTCGACGGTGTCAAAGAAGTGGACTTGCTGATGGATATTGACACGTATTTCTCCGAGCCCGAGAGCAAGATCGCCGGCGAGTCCGCCGAGAAGCTCCTGGCGGCCGGCGAATAAGAGCACCTTAATGTGTGGCATGGGCATCTTGCCCATGATACACGGGCAAGATGCCCGTGCCACCAGGATGCCCGTGCCACGTTTTGGAAGTTCTTATCCTGAGATCGCAATCTGCAAGAGTCGGTGGTTGCTATAGTTACAGACAAATGGTAGAATTACTCAACTGACGCAGCATCGGTCAGAGGCCAGAGATATGCTTAACCTGCAACTAAAACAAGCTCAATGTGCACTGTCGGACGGGCAGTTGGATGAGGCCTTTCGGCTGGTCCAGGCAGACGACATCAGGCGACATCGTCGCGGCCAGAAGCTCACGGCAAAGGTCGCCAAAGCCTTAGCCAAACGCGGCAGGGAGCACTTAGCCGCCGAGAGGCTTGGGCAGGCTCTTGCCGACTGCAACAAGGCGGACGACCTGGGCGGCAACCGCGCCGAAGTCGGCGAGCTTCGACATACCATCTGCAAGCGCATGGAGCAGAATCAATACCAGCATCGACAGCGCAAGCAGAGGCTGGCCCAGGCCGCCGAGCAGATGGACAAAGGATGGCTGTCCGTTGGCGAAGATATTTTAGGCGGCGTCGAACATGTCGAGGCCGATATGCTGGCGCAGGAAGCAAGCGCCAAACGAAAGCTCGTTGACGATGCCGTCAAAAAGGGCGCACTGGCACTGAAGAGGGATGACCTCGAGGAAGCTATTGAGATTCTTCGCCGCGCCGACCTTGCTATGAATCAGCACCCAAAGGTCGCCGAGCAGATCGGGCGCATCAGGACTGCGGCCGTCAAGCGTGTTAAGGATTTCTTAAACGGCGGCCGTGTCGATCTTGCCGATTCGATGTTGAGGCGTCTGTCGACAGTGGACGGAGATACCATTGAGGTTACACAACTCCGAGACGCCATAACCGTTTGCGGCCACGCCGCTGAACATATCGCCGGCGGTAGGCCGCGCGAGGCTCTGCAATTGCTCACCAGACTCAAGATGCTGCTGCCCGCAGCCAAGTGGCTCGAAAACGCCAGGGCACAAGCGCAAAAGAGCGCAGAAGCCCTTGAGTCGTTGCGAACCGGGCCTTTGGGACTCGTCGCAACGCCTGCAACAGATGATGTCAGTGTACCAATGCCAGTCGCAGATGTTGCCGCTGAGCCAATCCAAAGCCGCCAGGAAAAGGATGATATTGTCAAAATGGAAGCCAGCTCGACAATCCCTTCGAAGTTCGTGCTGCAGATTGACGGCGTCGGGGCCTATTACGTGGTGCGCAACAACAGTGTCTCGATAGGACCGATCAGTTCGTCGGCGAGACCCGACGTGGGGCTCATGGCGCCGCCGAATATGCCCGTTGCGACGATCCAGCGGCAGGATGAAGACTATTTCATTCGTTCAGCCGATCCGATCGGCGTGGACGACAAAATGGTTAGCGAAAAGCTCCTGGCCGACGGCGACAAGATCGCATTGTCGCACAGGTGCAGAATGAAGTTCAATCTGCCCAACGCCGCCAGCAACACCGCCTCCCTGCTCCTTTCCAGCGCCAAGATGGCGCGACCGGACATCAACCATGTGATTCTGATGGATCGGGATATCCTGATCGGACCCGGGATCGGCAATCATATTCGCAGCAACAGCAACAGCAACGAAAAATCCCTGGCGCTGTTTGTGCGCGATGGCAGGATGTATTGCAGAACGCAGGATAATGTGATCGTAGACGGCAAGGAGTTTGACAGTCGATACGGGCTGCCGCTTGACACGCCAATCAAGATCGGAAGAATGAGTGTGGTTCTTGTTGGTGAGGGCGTTTAGCGATTTGCGGGCAGAGCCCACCCTGTGTGGTTGTCGGTATTGAAGGATAAATGGGCGGGGCGAAATCTTAAGACGGAAGAAACCGATGAAGCAACATTTTCAATACAAGTATGGCGACAAACCCTTGGCTGGGTACACAATCCAGCGGGGAGTGGGTCGTGGAGGCTTCGGCGAGGTTTACTACGCCCTTAGCGACAGCGGAAAGCAGGTTGCGATAAAGGCGGTCCAGACTTACGAGCAGATTGAGCTGCGGGGGATCAATCACTGCATGAACCTAAAGAACCCGCATCTTGTGACCATATTCGATGTAAAGTATAACGACAAGGGCAGGCCTTTTGTCATCATGGAATATGTCTCCGGGCCTTCCCTGGCCGATATGATCTAGGACTCTCCGAACGGCCTGGGCACGCAAAAGGCGGCGTTTTTTCTTCGCGAAATCGCCAAGGGGCTAAGTTACCTGCATGAAAACGGAATTGTTCATCGCGATCTAAAACCCGGCAATATCTTCTACGAAGACGGACGGGTCAAGATCGGCGACTACGGGCTGAGCAAGGCGATCAACACCAGTCAGTGCGCCGGCCAGACGGTTACGGTGGGAACGGTCCATTATATGGCGCCGGAGATAGGCCAGGGGCGTTACGACCGCAGCATCGATATTTATGCCTTGGGCATACTCCTGTATGAGATGCTCACCGGGCAGGTTCCGTACTTCGGCAACAGTCCCGCCGAGGTGCTCATGAAGCACATGACCGCAAAGCCCGATCTTACCGGCATCGACGAAACATTTGCCAGGGTCATCGCCAAGGCTCTGGAAAAAGACCCTGCCGTCCGATACAGGACGGTGCAGGAGATGGTGGAGGACGTTTTCGGCGCCGAGCATGTGCGAAACAGCGTATCGCAGTTTTCGACGGACAGCCTCTCGATAGTCGCCGAGCGAATCGCCGCAAAGGTAAAGCCCACTCCGCCAAAAACCCAGCCGCAACCCCAACAGCAGAAG
>JAGHBX010000064.1 GCA_021160785.1 Planctomycetota bacterium
AAGGGGAAAAGAACCATGCCTTATATGAAGACCATTTGACGTTGGGGCAGATCACCAAAGGCGCCGGTTATGCCACGCAGTTCGTAGGCAAGTGGCAATTGGGCGGCACTCCCGACGGGTATGCCTTCGATGAATACGTGTTTACTCCGGGACAATATGCCGCTCGTGCACCGGCGGAGGAGAAGAAAAACGCTGCGGGCAGAGGCAAACCATCTTTCTACTGGAATCCTGGCTACAGTCTTCGCAATCATCCTGAGTATCCCGAGAGCATAGGCGACAAGGGGCAAACCTTTAAGACAACGTGGAAGGATTTTGCCGCGGATATCGAACTCAAGTTCATAAAGAACTTCATGAAGCGAAAGAAAGAAAAGGGCGAGCCCTTTTTTGTTTATTGGCCCGCTCATATGGGACACGGCAACTGGGATTATGACAATGACGGCATGGGATATCCCGGGGTCCCTCCGATGGATGAGCGGTTATATCCCGGCACGAAGAAGATAAAGCCCGCTTCCCCTGACGGGACCAGGGTGGAGAAGACGCCACCCGGCATCAATTATCACGTACAGTATCTTGACTACTGCATGGGTGAGCTGATCCGGCATACGAAGGATCTGGGTATCGATCGGAATACTGTCTTTATCTTTAGCACGGATAACGCAACAACCGAATATGGCAAGGGTCTCAAAGGCGCCGTCAAGGAACACGGCCCCCTCGTGCCGATGATCATGTACGGCCCGGGATCGGTTAACGCCATTGGCGAAGCCGACGACCTGGCGAGCCTTGCCGATATTATGCCGACGGTGGCGGATTTGACAGGTGCAAAGCTGCCCAACGGCTACGAGTTTGACGGTAAGAGCATGATGCCTTTTGTTTCGGGCAAGACATCCAAACACAGGGACTGGGTATATTCTTATAATGCCGAGTATCAGATGGTGCGGACTCGGAACGTATGCCGGGGTGGTATGGGTTTCTATTGGGACGCGAGGGGCGTTCGCGATCAGGAACAGTATCGGATGATCGACATGAATAAGCCCGATCCGGCTTTGCGTAAGGAAACCGAACTGATTAAGACCGTGTTGAAGAAATATCCGACTGCGCCGCTGAGCGGGCCGATGTACGAACGTTACATGAAAGCCAAGGCCGGCAAACGCGAGCTTTGGAACAGGATGAGAGAGCGAATCCTGAAGGAGCACAAGAAAGAGAAGTTGCCAACAGGGCGGAAATTAACACTGGATAATGAAAGGAAGAGACAATGAGCAAATCGAGTATTCTGTCAACGGGCATTGTGGCATTGCTATGCGTTACAGTTTTGTGCGGAGGCGCGTTTGCGGACGCCAAGCCGCGCATCATCGCGACCAGCGACGGTGAAATCGACGACCGCTGTTCCATGGTTCGGTTCCTGCTCTACGCCAACGAATGGGATATCGAGGGCATCGTCATCAGTTCATCGAAGTTCCATTGGAAGGGGCATAACTGGGCGGGTGAAAAGTGGATCGATAAGGATATCGACCTGTACGCCAAAAGCTATCCGAATCTCAAGAAGCACGATGCGGCGTATCCCAGTCCGCGCCGGCTGAAAGACCTGGTTTATGTGGGTAACATTGACAACGTCGGCGAGATGGGCAAAGACACGCCCGGCTCGGACCGTATTGTCGAGATCCTGCTGGATTCCGAACCCGGACCGGTGTATCTCCAGGCCTGGGGCGGAACGAACACCATTGCCCGCGCCCTGTGGAAGATTCAGCACAAATACCCCGACCAGGTAAAGAAGGTGTCGCAGAAGGCGATCATCTACATCATTCTCGACCAGGACAAGACCTTCCGCAAGTACATCCAGCCTAACTGGCCGGACCTGATGGTGTTGGGAAGTTTCAGACAATTCGCTACGATCGCCTACAAGTGGGACAAGATTAACCCGGACGCCCAGAAGCAATACTACAGCGCCAAATGGATGAAGGCCAATATCCTCACCGGTCACGGCGAATTGTGTGCAATCTACGAAGGACACGACGACGGCAGGTTCAGGTCCGAAGGCGATTCGCCCTCATTTATGTATGAGATTCCAGTGGGTCTGCGAAGCATGGAGCATCCGTCCTACGGCGGCTGGGGCGGGAGATTCGTCAGGGAGGCCAACACGAAAAATGTCTGGCGGGGCGCCAAGGATGACGGCAGTTGGAGCAAGCCTATTTGGCGATGGACCGAGGCATTCCAAAACGACTGGGCGGCGCGGGCCGACTGGTGCGTGAAGGGATATAAAGAAGCCAACCATCCGCCCGTAGTAAAACTGGCGAACCGACCGGACCTGACCGCCAGGCCGGGTGATACAATCGGACTAAGCGCCAAAGGCACAACAGACCCTGACGGCGACAAGCTTGCATACAAGTGGTGGCAATACACCGACGCCGATTCCTGCAAAGGCAAGGTCAAGATTCAAAATGCCGGCAAGACTCAAGCCTCTTTTGTTGTGCCCAAGGACGCAGCCAAAGGCGACACAATCCATGCCATCTGCGAGGTAACCGATAACGGCACGCCGCCGCTTACGAGGTATGGCAGGATAATTGTAAACGTAAAGGCACCGTAAAGAAGTTATAAAAATCGTTTATCCGGCGCAAGAGAGCGGGGTCCCGTTGTATTAGCGGGACCCCGTGCCAAATCGTCGAGCAGCGATGTCTGTTTCTCAGCTTTTGACGGTTGCCTCCTGCATTGGCGGATGGTGTATTTTGTGAGTTCTCTCTACCTCCCGGCTCCTCTTTATGATTTATGATTGCCGATGTTTGCCGGTCTCAATCCGCCCGCCGCAGTTGCAAATTTTATCTTCTCTTCGGCGGCGGCCCTCTCGTATGCTTGTTCAAAATCGGTGGTGCTGAAAACCTGACAATTTGTTTTTTGTTAATAGATGGCATCGTTCTCTCCCCAAAATTAGTTAACCTCTGCACTTTGCCTGAAGCAGTTTTCCGGGTCGTCCTCGGTGGGCCCCGCCCGGTTACCTCGGCTCCAAAGATATTGCTGATGTGTTTGTCGATTCTCATTTTTCCCCCTACGGT
>JAGHBX010000310.1 GCA_021160785.1 Planctomycetota bacterium
CGTCTTCAAAGACGGGCATGTACTCGCCGGGCCGTTTCTCTTCGATGAGCGAGTACTTCCAGCGGCAGGGGTGCTTGCACTCGCCGCGGTTGGCGGCAAATCCGGTGAGATAGTCGCTGATCGCACATCTGCCCGAATACGAAAAGCAAACCGACCCGTGAATGAAGACCTCCGTCTCGATCAGGCCCGCGGCAGTCCCGGCAATCTCCTGTATCTGCTCTAACGAAAGCTCCCGTGCAAGATTCACCCGCGCCGCCCCTAATTCTTTGTATGCCGACACGGTCTGGCGGCTCGTTGTGTTGGCCTGTGTGCTGATGTGAAGGGCGGCATTGAGATTGAGTTTGGTGAGTTCGCAAACCACGCCGAGGTCCGAGACGATAAACGCATCGGCGCCGGCGGCATCCAGTGCCTTCGCTGTCTCGATGAGTCGGTCATATTCGTCTGAAAACGGAAAGATATTCAGCGCCACATACCCCTTCCTGCCGCGATCGTGCAGATAGCCGAGCGCTTCGGCGGCCTCATCCAGGGTCAGGTTGCCGGCAAAACTCCGCAGCGACCCGAACTCCGTACCGAAGTAAACAGCATCCGCACCGTATGCGACCGCCCATTTGACCTTCTCAAAATCACCAGCAGGCGCCAACAACTCAGGCTTCCGATTCATATACACTCAAAACGCCTTTGCAAAGAAAAGTTTATGGGACCAAAAGAAAACAACGTCCTACGTAAGTCTATAAATAGCAACCACTTAGATGCCCCCGTGAGTTTCTTTTCCTGGCCGGTAAGAAAAGAAATCATTGAAGGCCCCCATGAAGCCCCTATCCCCAAATCTGGCAATGTATTTCTCAATAAGCCTTTTTTCCGGCTTTGTGTACTTTCTTACTCTTGTCCCTTCGTCAGGATTACACACTATCAACAATCCTTTGTCAACCCACTCCTTCAGGAACTTCGATGCCTTGAGAGTGTCATCGGTTCTCAATATCTTGCGAACATGCTTGTTTGCTATCCAGCCATTCTGATCGATGTAACTGCTCACTTGCCTCCAGGCAGACGGCATGTTTTGATTTCCCAACACCACCATAACCGAATCTCTTGCGGTCCGCTCTTTTGATTGGTACACGGGAGGGTAGAGTTTTGCCTGGCGCATTGTATCAAACATCATTCGCACTCCCTCGCCCGCGTCAATATTGGGTGGAGAAGGGAATTCTCTCAGACCATTTACGATCAATGGGTTCCTGCTATGCGTCCCAATGGCCTGAATATTGTCTATAGTTACCGGGCCCACAAACAATCCGGGGCTTTCGATTTCAATTCTATCAGAGAAAAGCCGAATGTGGATATCTGCGTTAATATGGTAGTCTCTGTGAATAGCCGCATTCGTGATCGCTTCTTTAATAACACGAACCGGATATTTCTGGACGATCTCAAAGCCAAGCGGGCCCATGTGAATACCTTCGGCGAGTTCCTGAACGACAAAATCAGCGGCGTCCTGTATCTGTCGGATGATCGGACCGCTGATGGTTTTCGGAGGCTTCAGCAGGTTTGTCTCCGGCCTGGCGTCGATTGTGATTCCACGATAGTGAAAGACTCTGATCGCGGCCTTACTTGCAAGCAATCCAGAAGGTTCTTCGGTAAACAACAGAACCGCCGCTTTGGTGGGCCTGAGATTACCTCCATTGTCTTTCTTGGCAAGTCCAATGTGGTACATAGAATTTGCAATTGGTCTGGTCAGTCTTCGTCTGCTTGCGTAGCTCTGCCAGTAATCCGTTTCCAGAAGATCGAAATCAATATTCGCCAGTTGAGATTCTGCCGTGATCGTTCCCCTTGCAAACATTAATTCCTGTATCTCCGGTGCAGTGAGCTCCCGATTGCTTTTATCAAGCCGTATCCAGGTTCCGTCATTGACTATGGAATGAATTGCAGGGCTCTTGTCGATTCTAATGACACCAAGAGTGCCCTTACTCCCGTTTCCAAGCGTACATCCCAATTCGAATATCTTATAAGGAAGGTTGTCAATTTCCGTGACGCGTGACCGAATCAGTCTCCTCAACTCATCCCAGTTCTCGATTTTCTCCTGTAATCCGAAGACCCTCTCGCGCCCCACGGCCTTTTCGGGGTCCTCAAGCCCAATTATCAGAAGTCCCCCTTCTGTGTTGGCAAATGCAACGATGGATTCTAAAGTTCTGGAGAACTTTCTTCCAATGCGTTTTACTTCAAATGTTCTACTTTCTTCCTGCCGGAGAAGATCGTCGACAAGTGTGTCATCAAATGGTATTTCAGCTTTTTGGGTGGCCATCTAATCCTCGGCAATCAGGGACAAATCCAACGGCATACCTTATACTATACCGAATCAAGGCTGGCAAACGAAAAAGATGCGGTCTCGCGAAACCACTTGTGAGGCTGGGCTAACTCTACAAGTCTGCTAAGGCTTCATCCAGATCGCTTGCACTCATATTCCAGCCATATCGTCTCATCACCCTGACAGCTCTTTGATCGTCGCCACCCCAAAGTCCGCCCGTTCCAATCAAGCCAGCAAGTTTTTCAACCAGGCCGTTAACCGTGCCATCGTAAAAAAAGTCATCTTTGCTCACGCCCTCGATGCCTGCGACGATTTCCGGATAAGCCAATCGCTTCGGCAGGACGGGATAGGCGCCTGCGGCAATTGCCTCGACAACGCTTATTCCGAAGAATTCGTGATTGGCGGTGGATACGACGGTATCCGCTTCCATCAGGGCGGCTCGATATTCCTCAGTGCTTTCCTGATACCCCCATCTTTCGATATGCCCGGCGAAAAACTCCTTTGCCCATTCGAACACATCGGGCACATCACGAAATTGCTCACCGATAATGCTGAGCCGAAAATCAACGCCCTTTTCCTTTAAGACCTTCATCGCCGCAAAGAAATCTTCCGGGTTCTTGTCGTGCTCCCATCGCCCCGCCCAGAGAATCCGCACGGGCCCTTCCTTTCTCTCGCCGCCAGGTGCAAACGGATATATTCCGGGAGGATGTATCGCTGACTTCGCCCGGATATCGTCAATCGCCTCCAGCGGCTGATTGTCCGGCATGCGTTTCAGGAACTTGCTCAGTGCCGACAGAAACTCGTCGCGATGAAATGCCGAATTGAACCAGACCCGATCGGCGGCAATCGCCGTCGTCAGATTCGTCATCACATACTGGTAGTCCCTCTCGGACTCGAAACGGACCGGGTAAGTGAGCTGGTTTTCGTGGAAATAGACAATCTTCGGCAGATCTCTTGCACACTTATCAACGAGCCCGCCAAACTCGGCAAGGTTGAGCATGTCGCAGCAGAACACGACATCCCACTTCTCGCCCCGGGCGATACGATCATTGACCTGCTGGGCAAAAGTAACGGCCCCGTGCCGCATCCGCCACTTCCACTTGTTGGGCGCAAGCGTCAGTACCGTCCAAACGTGTCGGCTGTGGGCGACCCAGCCGTCAAGAAAGGCCTTATGACTGCCCCCGTAATAACCTTCAAGAGCTAAAACTTTCATAATCCAAATCCGCCGAAACCTGTGTTCTTGTTGCAGCCGAAGTATATCCATCCTGCCGAATAAGAAAAGCAAAAAGGCTTCTCCCAAATAACACGCAGGCCGCGACAGGCGTTGCGACACGACACTCCAGGCTTGACGCCGGCGGTAAGGCAGCCTAAAATTGGCTGTTAATACTATGGGAAGCGAAACAGCAAAAATGAATACGGGCTCGGCGGGCGTCCAACTGGAGGCGGTGAAAAGACATCCACCGGGCGCAAACTGCGCTGGGTGGGTCAATATGCTTGTGCAGGGGGACAATCTGGCGGTTCTCAAGACGCTGGTGCAGGACGAAAAGGTGTGCGGCCGAGTCGGGCTGGTCTATATCGATCCGCCGTTTGCCACTAATCAGCACTTTAGAAAGGGGTCGGATCGCACCGCTACGATAAGCGCGAGCGCAGCCGATGAGATTGCCTACAGCGACCGGCTCAGCGGCGACGAATATCTCGAATTCCTGAGGAAGCGGCTGATTCTTCTGAACAATATCATGGCGCCGAACGCTTCGATCTATGTCCATATCGATTACAAGGTCGGGCACTATGTCAAGATCCTTATGGACGAGGTGTTCGGGCAGGCAAACTTCATCAACGATATTACGCGAATAAAATGCAACCCCAAGAATTTCGCCCGAAAAGGTTTTGGAAATGTCAAGGACATGATACTGTTTTACGCTAAGGGCAAAGACTATACGTTCAACGGCGCGACGGAGGATTTCACCGAGGCCGACATCGTCAGGCTGTTTGCGAAGGTTGATGAAACCACCGGCGCAAGATACACGACCACGCCACTGCACGCCCCCGGTGAGACCCGCAATGGACCCACGGGCCGGCCGTGGAAAGGCCTATCGCCGCCAAAGGGAAGGCACTGGCGATACCCGCCGGACGAACTGACGCGCCTGGACGAACAGGGCCTCATCGAATGGTCCTCGACCGGCAATCCCCGGAAAAAAATATACGCCGACGCCTGTGC
>JAGHBX010000175.1 GCA_021160785.1 Planctomycetota bacterium
CCATAAGGCCTTATGAAGTTCTGCAGGTGGTGCTTTGGTGCTGATTGAAGGGTCATGTTGAAAAAAAACAACCCGGACTCACAGCCCGGATTTATTTTGACCGGTGCGGTTCGGCGTCTGGTATGCCATAAGTGCCTTTAAGAAAATAATTTATCCGAAAGAAAGGTCGCCAGGGCAAACATCGCCTGTTTTGTGGTATGCTCATTGCTTTAAGATAAAGATAATATCGGGCTGTACAGGTGAAGTGCAGCGCGGAAAGACAGTTATTGTGTGCCTGCGAAGGTGCATTCAGGAGCCGGTTCGGAGGAACGGCTCCTTTTCTTGGTGTGCCCGGCAGCGGGAACCATTAGCCGGAGGTGAAGCGCTTTCGCCTACTCGATGTCCCTGGCTTCCGGCCTCCGGGCAATCAGTTTTCGGATGTCGAATCGGTAATACTTCTGCTTCCACGCCGGGCGACCTTCACTGTCGGCGTTTGCAACGTATACGATTCCGTCGGCCGGTACCATAAGGGCGTTGTGCAGGTTCGACTTCATCGCCACCGGCGCATCCATAAGGCGTATCGCCGATTCTTCCGTAAAACTGCCGTATCCCTTCTTTACGAGCCGGACAAGATTCCTGTAGCGGTCGCCTGCTGACATCAGCACGGTATTTTCAACCGGATCAGGCAGTTGCAGATGTTTCTCGCCTGCCCGGACAATCTCAAGCTTTTCAGGCACGGCCTTTATGCCCACCGCATCGTCGGCCGTTGCGTCTGCAATGACATAATAATACTCGCACGTCCGCGGATTGTCCCTGAAGATACTTATCGCCTCCTCCAGAGATCGCGCATCTTCCAGCACCATCCGGACAAGAAACGACATCGGGAGTCCATCCCACAGGCCGACACCGCCGCCGCCCATCTCGCCAATACTGATTTTGGCAAGATTCATTCCCGTCACCGAACCGATAAAACCGGCATACGAGACATTTACAAAAGGCGCCCTGCCTTCCGGCTCCTGTATGATCAGGACCGCATGTTCCTGCAGTCCCATATCGACGCCGTAGTCCAGCACCCTGCCGTGATACAGTTTGCCGTCGGCAGTCGCTTTGGACAGAAGGGCAAACCCGCTGCAGTGCATCAGTTCGGGAATAAGATTGGTGGCGGTTACTTTCCATTCGGTAAGCCCGGCGCCTCTTGCAAGGGCCTTCATCTCATCGGCGAAACGCCGGGGAATCTTGTTCTCGAAGGCGCCGATAAGAACGCTTGCAACCATTAGCCGCGTAATCTTCAGATTGCCGACCTGGATACCATCGTCCAATCCGTCGGTCAACAGAAACTCAATGTTTTGGCGAACCGACTCCTTCAAAAGTACGCCGTGCTGATAGCCCATCTCCTCGGGCGTACCCTTCAAATGCAACACACGATATCCGTCAACGGTTTCCAGATACCCCTTGCCCTCTGCGGCAACAAGCTTTCGCCGAGTTGCACCCTCAGATGCAGCGGAGGCAAAGAGAAAAACAATAGAAAACACCGCCGCCAGAAGTTTTATCCGCACATGCTTAACACCCATCTGTCAACTCCTTATCCAATAGTCCTCAAAACCGCATTGTTTCGTCTCGTCGGCCAACCGGATCACCATTATAATGCCGCCATCCGGCTATTTCAAACACCACTTGAAAATATCCGTTGGAAAGGCTATAATGAAAGCCGTCAATACTGCATTTCTTTAGCCAAACTCGGGAAAGGATGAGGAAATGGCAAACGAAAAACATATAAATCGTCGCGATGTGCTGAAGGGTCTTTCGGTGGGTCTGGCCGCCGCCGTGGGCGGCAAGGGGCTCTGTTTCGCCGCCGAGCAGGCAGGCGGCATTTACAGCCGGCAAGCCGATAGCGGTATCTATACGCGATCGGCTAAACCCGCGTGGGTGAGTCTGGTCAAAGGGAACGATCGGCGCGATATTGTTTATGGAGCATTGAAGAAGGTTGAAGATCAGGTCGTCGGCGCTATTGGCAGCAAGAAGATTCTGATAAAGCCCAATATGGTCAGCACGAACAAGCCGCTTTGCGCCACCCATGTCGATGCGCTTCGCGGCATCCTCGATTTCCTGAAACCGCATGTAAAGGCGCCGATAACCATAGGCGAATCGACCGCCTCGCGTGCGGGAACTTTTGACGGATACGTCAACTACGGCTATCTTGCCCTGGAAAAGGAATACAATGTCAAGCTGGTTGACCTCAATAAGATGCCGTTCGTGTATCGTTATGTCTTCGGCAAGGGCAATCGGCCGCTGCCGATCCGCATCATATCGACGTTTCTCGATCCGGACATGTGTATCATCTCGGCCGCCTGTATGAAAACGCATGACCGTGTATTGGCTACCCTTTCTTTGAAAAACGTGCTGTTGGCCGCTCCCCTGAATGACGGCAAAAAGTCTGATAAGTCGCTGACGCATACACAAGGCAAGTATGAGGTCAACACCGTGCTGCATTACAACATGTTCCATCTTGCCCAGGAGATATTCCCCGACGTGTCCGTTATCGACGGCTTTGTCGGCATGGAAGGCAACGGCCCAGTCGGGGGTGAACCGGTGGACTCGCGGGTGGCGCTTGCAAGCACCGATCCCGTCGCCGCCGACATTACCGCCATGCGTGTGATGGGATTTGACCCGAAGCGAATCCTGTACCTAAACAGCCTCGCCGAAGCCGGAATGGGCCAGGGCGACTACGATAAAATCACATTATCAGGCACGCCGCTTGATGAGTGCCTCTGCAAATTCAAAATGTCCAAACACATGGTCGCCTCGTACGGCCGGTCATAATCAGGGCGAGGATAGCTTATGTCTAACCATAACTACAACAGACGGGATTTTTTGAGAAGTACGGGTGCGGCTTTTCTGGGTTTTGCCGCAGGCCGGACACTGGACGATGCCGGCGCTGCTGCCGGCAGGGCAAATCGCCCCAACATCATATATATCATGCTTGACGAGTTGGGGTACTTCGAGCTTTCGTGCATGGGTAATGACAAACTCAAGACACCGCACATCGACCGAATAGTGTCCGAGGGGATGCGATTTACACAGTGTCTTGCGGGCGGTTGCGTGTGCGCCCCGACGCGCAGCGTACTCATGACGGGAAAACATGCCGGCCATACTACCGTGCGGCAAAACGGCGGCGGGCTGGCGCTTCGACGGGTTGATACCACCATTGCCGATATCCTTAAGCGGGGTGGCTACGCCACGGGCGGTTTTGGAAAATGGGGCCTGGGCGACTGCGGCACAACGGGTGTCCCCGAATCGCATGGCTTTGACGTTTTTTACGGATACTATCACCAGGTGCACGCCCATTCGTATTACCCGCGTTACCTCCTGCGAAACAGCGTCAAAGAATACCTGCCCGGCAACACTGGCGACTACTACAAAGGCGGCACTTTTGCGCAATATCGTATATTCGATGAAACGATGAAGTTCATTCGCGCCAACAAGAACAAGCCTTTCTTTTGCTATTGCCCGTGGACGCCTCCGCACGGCCTGTGGGGTTTTCCTAAAGACGACCCCGCGTGGAAATTATACAAAGACAAGCCCTGGACGGCGGGTCAGCGAAAATCCACCGACAGCAGGGTCTATGCCGCGATGGTGAGTATGATTGACCGCCAGGTCGGACAAATACTTGCGATTCTGGAGGAGCTTGACCTCGACAGGAACACGATTTTGTTTTTCTGTGGCGATAACGGCGGCCAGCCTTACTTCTACAGGGGCGAACCGGGAAAGCCAAAGTCTAAAGAGCCCCCGTTTCCGAACGGGTTCTTCGGTCCGAACCTGAACCCCAAAACCGGCGAGAGGTTTCGCGGCGGTAAGGGCAATCTCTATGAGGGGGGTCTGCGCATACCGTTTATCGTCCGTTGGCCGGGACACATCGAGGCGGGCTCAACCACTGACCACCTCTGCTGCTTTACCGATATCATGCCCACGCTTGCCGAACTCGTCGATACGAAACCCGCCGCAGATACAGACGGCATCTCCATGACGCCGACACTATTAGGCGAAAGGAAAGTCGGGCGAAAACAGAAAAAACACAAGTATCTTTATTGGGAGTTTGGCGGCCAGGTTGCAGTGAGGATGGATAATTACAAGGCCGTTAAGCCGGGCCCAAACAAGCCCTTTGAACTGTACGATCTTTCCGCCGACATCGAGGAGAAAGTAAATATCGCCGGCCGCCATCCGCAAATAGTCAAACAACTCGCTGCATTCGCCCAGGAAGCGCATACAGAAAATATCCCGGGCGGCTATCTGCCCGGCGGCAGGGAAAAGGGTTTTAAGGGGCATCAGGCGGACTGATCTTATCCGCCTGGAAAACTACGGTGAATGTCTGCCCCTTCTCATAATCGCCTTTGATCGGAATTACTTCACCGCGGTTGCCCTTCATCGGCAGCAGGCCCTTGTTTACCGGCACAAGGATGAAATTGTCGGTAATGACCGGCTTGAGTTCCGCGCCCTCAATGACTTTTACGTTCCTGATTCTGTCGGTGAACAGATGTACTACGGGACGATTATCCCAGTCGCCCCTTTCGTTGGCGGTGATCGTAAATGTGTATACACCATCACGCTCGGAAAGCTCCTGCGACCAGGGCAGTGGTCGTTTTGGCATTTTCGCCTCCCATGCCGGATCGCCGTAAAGGACCACCACATCCCGGTCGCCGCGCAGGCCGCCGCGGAATTTGTCGTCTGTGTTGAGTCCGCGTTTTTGGAGTTCGTAAATCAGCGCCTGATTATTCACGTAATGGGCCTGGGCCAAGGTAAATCGCCCCGCCTGCAGTTCGGAGAAATAGTCCTTCACACCCCAGCCGCCATAACCGCAGCCGGTCGGTATGGTATAGCCGACAAACTGATACACCCCGCCGGTATGCATCATCGCAAGAGCCATACACCGGCGATCGGGGATGTGGGCGATCAGACAGTTGCCGATACCCATAAAGACCTTCGGATTCGGCGAGTTGATGTCATAACGTGTTCCCTTCGTATCCCGACCATACCACCGGCCGTCGGTACATCGAAACGAACCGTTTTTATAGCTGTAACCGAGTTGCCAGTCGCGCTCGCTCGCATGGCCGCTGGTGATGAACACATCCGGCTTGTATTCGTTGAGTGCATCGACAATCGCTTTGGTCGTATCTGTCGGGCACGGTTTGTCCTGCTGATCCTCGCCGGCGGTTTTCTGCCGCAACGTACCCGCGGCAAGCTCATTATACATGCGTCCTTCGTCATAGCCGTCAATTTGTGCGCCCACCGTTGCCGAAAGCGCCCGGCGAACCACCAGCGGCTCGCCGTACTTTGCGATCCGAAGCGCATCGGCCGGCTCGTATCCGGTGATGATTCCCCATATCACATCCGTATAAGGATCGTCGTCCAGCCTGCGCGTCAGACGATGCACCTGTGCGACAAACTCGCGTGTAATTTCCTCCGGCGGACCGACAAAACAAGCATATTCCGGAAACAGCCGCTTCAAATCCGCAAGGCTGTCCTCGACCATTTTCGAATAAGTGATAACAGTGCCGCTGTGTTTGCGTTTGAGGCAATCGACAACTCGTTTCCAGTCAGCGTCTGCATCCACCTCTTTGCTCACCACCACGGCATAACCGTCAAGATGAACATTTGTCTGCGCCTTTGCCGCCGGCAGACAGATCGCTGCCGCCGCCAATACCGTCAATAATTTTTGCATCGCTTGTCTGCCTTACTGTTTTTCCAGTTTTACATAGTCCAGACCCAACATGTAGCTCTTGATCGCCGCTTCGTTTGCCCCGGCGATCTCAACGGTGAGCGTATGTTCGCCCTTGCCAAGATCGAACACGCCCAAATCCAGTTCGCCTGTAGCGACAACGCTCCTGTTGAACAGGTCAAACGGGCTGCCGGCGACGCCTTTGCCGTCCAGGGAAATCTCCATGATACCGTAATCGATCGCCTTTGTAAGCTGCGCCTTGACCCTGTATGTCCCCGACTCCTTCACCGGCAAGGCCAGCTCGAGCGTATCGCCGGGTTTTCCGTGCGTCCACCACAGGTGCGCCTCGCCGCTCCATGCGCTGCCGAAATTGCCCATGCTCTGCGTGCTTAGATTGCCGTCGCCGGTTTTCTCGATGACGCGAAGCTTTTCCCCTTCGAGGGCGCCTTTGGCGTGATAGACCTTGATCGGCCCCCAGTAACCCGTGCGCTCTTCAACGGGCGCAGGTTTATAATGGTCGGCGCCCTTGCTGTCGAGATACCAGTAGCTCGTACACGCATAAAGCGTCGGCTTGTTGTTGGGGTAGTACTTTTCGATTGCCCCTTCGAACGATTTGGTAAACGGAATGTTGTCGGCGATATGCCAGCGGTTGACCGAGACGTGTCCCTTGTTGTTCATACTGATCGGCTGGTTGTGATAGCAGTTTTCAAACAGCGTCGGATTGCACCAGGCATAACCGAAATAATCCTCGCTGCCCGTTCCGAACGTCGAGGGAAATTTCTCGCCGTCGACAAAGAACTTCTCATCGCCCTCGCCCCACCAGCCGCCGCGAGGATTCCACACGTGCAGCATCACACCACAGAATCGGCCGCGTCCTTTAGTTTTGAGCATCGTCCAGTCGATCCGCCGCCCGGCGTCAAGATCGCTGTCGCGGTGCCACTTGGCATGAAACCTGCCTAATCTTTGATGGCGTTTGGACAGCGGCGCGTGAGTGATTTCAAAATCAAGTTTGCGCGCCTTGTCGCCGCCGTTTGCAATCTCAACAACCGCTTCGGTGATGAACGGCATATACCAGTAGCAATAATAACCGTCTTCGGTCATGCCCAGGGGAAGCGAGCGGTAGAAGTTCTCACCCGCCGCCGTGCCGAAAAAATCGCCTAAGGGCGCCCACACACTCGGCGTTTCCTCACCGTCCCAGCGAATCGAAATAGCCAATTGACGCAGAACATCGATGTCGTCGGGCTTGTCCGGCAATTGCGGCTTTATCTTGATAGCGGTAATCGCTCTTCTTGGACCGGTGATTTTGGCGAGTTTGACCTTTTTGCCGGGCGAGACCCTGATGCTTGCCTTTATTGTTTCCTGACCCTTTCGCCTGGGCGCCGGGTCGCTGCCGCAGTCCGAGAGCATCGCGTTGGCCCGATCCAGCGCCTTTGATTCGGCATCGGTCAGTTTCATGTTAAAGGTCGGCAGCTTCGTCCCCTTCGGATACGTCGTATAAGTGAAATGATAATACCGTCCCCAGTTCTTCTCCGCCGTTATCCTGCACGACTTCTGAAATGGTATCGGCGTATAGTTATTGAGCCCCATCGCCGCCTTATGCACCAGCGCCCCCCGCGTAAAAGGCTCATGCTTTCGGTCGAAGTAAGCTGTAAACGGAAGATCAACCGCCGGCTTCTCCCCCCCGTCCAGATAAATCTTCACATGCCCCGGCCCGTCCTTCGCCGACCATATCCGCCATATCACGCCCGGGCCTTCGATATCGGCAAAGACCTGCGTGGCGCCTTCCCTGGCGATAATACCCGTGCCGTCGCCGTTGGCGTCCCAGTTGATATACTTGTCCGTGGACGCGTCATACTTGCTGGCGCGGTCATAGCTTGACCACTGCTGACATTTTTCGCCTTCGACGGGCAATACCGCCAATTGTTCCATATCGGTCAGGCGATTAATCAAATCAATATAGGTAAACTCCTCCGCCCCAACGCAAATAACACAAGCTATTATTTGCACGACCGCCACACCAAATACTTTTCGCATGATTTTCACCTCCAGATTAACGGGTTTCACAG
>JAGHBX010000510.1 GCA_021160785.1 Planctomycetota bacterium
ATCAAGGTCGCCATCCATACCGACGACGCCGAAATGCTCACCAACCCGGTTAAGAACCTGTCCATTATGACCGGCGTTGGCTTCACCGCCGCCGCCGCCGACGTTATCATACAAGCCGAAGGACCCATCGAATTTGCAGGTATCCGATTTGAAGTGCTCCACACGCCCGGCCATACGCCCGGCGGAATCAGCCTGTACTGTCCAGACGTTGGCATCCTCTTTGCAGGCGATACCCTGTTTGCAAGCTCGATCGGAAGAACCGATTTTCCCGGTGGAAACTACGCCCAGCTTATCGAAAGTATCAAGTCAAAACTCCTCGCCCTGCCCGATGAGACAACCGTATACACCGGACACGGCCCGTCAACCACCATCGGCGACGAGAGGCGGCATAATCAATACCTCATGTAGCCTCCGCGGTAAGGCATGCCCAAAAAAAGGGCCGCATGTCCCGCTGTATTCGGAACCTGCGACCCTTGGATAACTGTCTTTTGAATGTACTGCTTACAGAAGACTCCTGCGTCGGCGAAGCCATCCCACAAGCATCGTGCCTATACCGCCCAACAGCAAGGCGCCGGGGGTGGGGACAGTGGCAATAAATTTGATGCCGCTGTTGTAGAAATGGCAGTCAGGATCAAGACCGAAACCGATATTTCCATCGGCGGCATATTGATTCAACAAAGCAAGTGTTTCGCCTTCAAACGTGAAGACGAGATCAACCGGCTGGCCCGCCGGGTTATTTGCCCACGTTCCAAGAAGCACACCCTCGCCGGCGAATGCGTCATCGAAATCGTAATCATAAGCGCCCTGGTTATCTCTGTTGTCCTGAAGTCCCGACGGCGCACTTTCAAACATGTGCAGAAAGAGTATATTGGGATTTGCATTCCAGTTTCGAATATTAGTGAACACGAGTTCAGCAGCCTGGATTTCATACCCAGGATCGGTCGAGTTAAAACCCAGATCGATCCCCCATGTATAATAATAGGCATGGTCCAGGTCATACATATCGCTGGGAGTTGGTGAATAACCGATACCCGGGATGGGTATGTGGGTATTTGCAGCCTCTTGGGTAAAGGCCGCCAAAGCCGGCATGGAAACAAGCACAATTACAGCGCAAACACAAAACAGTTTTGCCATTTTTTCTCCCCTTATTTCGATCAATTCTTCCTGCAATCCTCTTATTCTTGATTAGTTGCCCACGGCATCTAAAATCAACAGTCTGCATTATACATTATTACCCGTTGATTTTTATATCAGACCTGCACTTTTTCTCCAAATTCACCATCTTTTTGGGACCTTACGTAGGGACTGTAACGTCTGTGAGGAATAGCAAGCACATCAAGGCTTAATCAATGCCGGAAACACGAAAGCCTTCCGGATTATTGGGGATTCTTCGCGCCGCAACGCGCTGCCCACGCATTGAACATATCGAGAAGTTCGCCGACCTTCTCCGGATACTTTTCGGCGAGGTTGTTCGTTTCGGTCCGGTCATCCTTTAGATTGTATAATTCCCACTTGCCTTTTTTGACCGAAACAAGCTTCCAGTCGCCCTTGCGAATCGCCCGGTTGCCCTCATGCTCGAAGTAAATCGCCTCGTGGCCTTTCCGCCTGCCATCCTTCAATATCGGCAGCAATGATTTGCCCTCCAGCGGCGTAATCGGTCGTCCCTGATATGCCCGCGGGTACGTCGCGCCGGCAATATCGCAACACGTCGCCATGATATCGATCAGATGGCCCGGCTGGTGCGTCAACTCGCCCTCTTGCCGAACTACTGCCGGCCAGTATGCAATCAGCGGCGTCGCTACGCCTCCTTCATGCACCCAGTGCTTGTACCGGCGAAACGGCGTATTGCTCGCATTCGCCCAGGACTGACCGTAACTCATATACGAGTCCACCCCACCCGGAGGCAGCCCGTTTTTCCTGTTGTCAAAGCCCCAGATGCCGCCCTCGGCACAGCCGCCGTTGTCCGCCAAAAACAATACAAGCGTGTTTTCCTCCTTGCCCACTTCCCTGAGTTTGTCAAGTATCCTGCCGATACCCTGGTCCATCCGATCGATCTGCGCCGCATAGACTGCCATCTTGAGATCCATCTCTTTTTTCTTTTCCTCGTCAAGGCTGTCCCACGGTTTGACCGCCGCATCCCGCGGTGTCAGTTTCCATTTTGCATCGACCAGCCCCATCTCGATCATTCGTTTGTGTCGCCGGCGTCGCAGCTTGTCCCAGCCGCCCATATACTTGCCCCTGTACTTTTCGATATCCTCCGGCCATGCGTGCAGAGGCCAGTGCGGCGCGGTATAGGCAACATACATGAAAAACGGCTTGTCTTTTCGTCCGTACTCATCGAGGAATCCGACCGCATTATCGCTGAACGCATCGGTCATGTAGAAGCCTTCCTTCGGCGGCGTCCAGGGCTCATCGTCCATCGCCATCTGTCGTTTTACACCTTTGGCTTTACCCTTTGTTATGTCGAAGTAATTGCCGCCGCCGCTTATCAGCCCGAAGTACTTTTCAAAGCCCCGGTCCGTCGGCCAGTTGGGTCGATGCTCCCCCACATGCCACTTGCCCGACATGAGCACGCTGTAACCGGCAGGACCCAACACTTCGGCAATCGTGACGCATTTGTCATTCAGATAGCCCTGATAGGGCCCCTTCGCCTTGCCGCTGCCCACCATTCCACCCATGCCCGCCTGATGTTGATACAGACCTGTCAAGAGCGACGCCCGCGTCGGACAGCACCGTGCGGTATTATAGAACTGTGTAAATCGCAACCCCCCCGCGGCAAGTCTGTCCAGGTTGGGCGTTTCGATCTCACCGCCGTAACAGCCGATGTCCGAATAGCCCATGTCATCGGCCATGATCAAAATAATGTTCGGCCTGTCGCTGTTGCTTTGGCCCCGGCGCCCGCCGAAATCACAGCCCGGCAAAGCCGCCACCGCCGCCCCCATACCGATTGCCTTCAGAAAATCTCGTCTGCTGCACACTGTTTCCATGTATATATCCTCAAGAATTATTGCCCATGAGTTCGGGCGTCAGAACAGTTCCTCGCCAGTCCCCGAGACGTTTGCGCAGCTCGGCCGCCTTGCCGGGCTCGCTGCCCGACAGATCGTTCTTCTCGCCCGGGTCGCTGCTTAGATTATAGAGTTCCACCTTTCCCGTATCGAAGTACTCAATAAGCTTCCAGTCGCCCATCCGAATGGCGCCCGACGAACGTCCCCCAAGGAAGTGGGGCTTGGCCAGCGGATAATGCCAGTACAGACACTTGCGGTCAAGTTTCGCGTCCGCCCCTTCAAGAAGCCCCCTTAGCGAAACACCGTCAAAGTGCTGTCGCCTGTCGGGCTCAATCCCTACACAATCCAGCAGCGTCGGATAGTAATCGTAATTGCTGACAGGCACATCGCAGCGAGTACCCGGCTTGATCCGGCCGGCCCGGCGAATGATAAACGGCACCCGTATGCCGCCTTCATAAAGCGTGCTCTTTCCCGCACGTAAAGGACTGTTATCCGTTACCCGGTCCTCGCCCCCATTGTCAGAGGTGAAAATAAGTATCGTATCATCGGCAACGCCCAGTTTGTCGAGCTTTTTCATTATCATCCCGACGCCTTCGTCGATGCTCTCGAGCTGAGCGGCGAGATGCGGGTTGTTCTTTTTGGCTCGCGGGCCTTTGCCGGCGCCCGCCTTCTTTTCATATTTCGCCACAAGGTCGTCTTTGCCGAGAAGCCGCGTGTGGACCGCGTAGTGGCTAAGGTACAAAAAGAAAGGCTCATCTCTGTGTCTCTCGATGAACTCGACGGCTTCGAGATTGCAGCGATCGACGAGATATTCCTTGCCGGGCAGGCGTTTCTTGATCTCGCGGTTGAAGTGATACGGATGGAAGTAGCTCCCGCCCCCGATGCCGCGGTTTTCCGAAACAATAACTTCATCGAAACCGTGCTTGTCCGGCAGGGTCTCTTCGCTGCTTCCGTGGTTCTTGTAGCCGCTCAAGTGCCACTTGCCTATTATGCCGGTGGCATAGCCGTTGCTCCGAAGAGCCTCGGCGAGCGTTATGTATTTTAGCGGCAGATGCTTTTCGGCATTGGGTCTCAGATAATCGGTGATGCCGACGCGGGCGGGGTACTGACCGGTCATGAGGGCGACTCTGTATGGCGAGCATACCGGCGCCGCCGCATAAGTATCGGTAAAGAGCATGCCCTGCGTCGCCAGCCTGTCGATGTTGGGGGTTTCGTTGAACGTGTTGCCGTAACAGCCCAATTCCGACCAGCCTAAGTCGTCGGCTAACACATAAACGATATTGGGACGCCTTCGCTCCGGCGACCGACAAAAACCCACACGCCCCGACAGCAACGCCGCACACCCAACACCAAAGCCCTTCACGAAATCACGTCTGTCCATGCATTCTTTCATATATTTGTACTACTATCCATCATCTTCTTATTTTTTATACACATTTTTCATGCGATGTCAACCAAAACATCTTTCTACAAACTCCCCCTGAATCCCACTTTTGAAGAGCCCGTCCTCTCGACTGCCGGGTGGGAAAGCCACCCTGGAAGCAACTGTCACGCTTGCTTTTATCTCAAAACGATGCGAAAATGCCGTCATGGTCATAAACGAGATATTTTATTC
>JAGHBX010000215.1 GCA_021160785.1 Planctomycetota bacterium
GCATGAAAAACGCGCAAAAAAAACAAGAAGTTGAAAGATTGTAGTACAGAGGTCTCAGAGAAAAGAAGGAAAGAAATATATAAATCTCTGTGCTCTCTGTGTCCTCTGTGGCGAAAAAGATTCCACGAAAGGCAGTTAAATTTATATTAAAATAGTCGTTTAGAGAACAGGAGTAAGAAGTGGCGAATTCTTTATCAGCCAAAAAACGAATAAGGCAAAACGCAAAAAGACGAGTGATTAACCGTGCCCGCAAGAGCATGGTTAAGACGCAGATCAAGCATTTTGAAACGGCCCTGAGCGCCGGCGACATGGAAAAGGCCGGCGAGCAGTTCAAGCTGCTGACCCGGCGGCTCGACAAGGTCGCCGCCACCAGCACAATGCACAAGAACACGGCCGGGCGGATCAAGTCGCGTATGGCCAGGCGTTTGAACAAGGCGATAGCCCAGGGGACCTGAAAATAGCCACGGACCGGATGTTGAAAAAGTCCCGGAACAAGCATTGGGCGGCACAGGTTCCGATGCATCGGGATTTTGTCCGTGTCCTTGCACGCTCAAATTCATCACCCTAAAGGGTATGAGTCGGCTATACGCTTTTTATTTTGAGACTGCCGATGGAAGTCTTTAAGAGAGAAATACTCAAGCATGTAACGCGCCGGGATTATTCCCCGGTGAAGCTTTCGTCGCTTGCAAAGTCGCTTGGCGTCGACGACGCCGACTACCCTGAGTTTAAGACCGCGTTCAAGGAGCTTCGCCGGATGGGCAGGGTGGTGGTGGGTCCGAAGAATCTGATCACATTGCCGCAGATGTCGGGACGTGTTATCGGGACTTTCCGCGCCAATCCGAAGGGCTTTGGATTTGTGATTCCCCTTGAGCCCAACAGCCACGGCGATCTGTTTGTGGGACCGAGGGACACCGCCGGCGCAATGACCGGCGATACCGTCAGCGCCCGCGTGCTGAAGAAGGGCGTCCGCGGCGGACAGATGCGCTTCATCGGAGTCATCGAAGATATCCTCCAGCGGGGCCGCAACAGGCTGGTGGGGAAGCTGCACAAATCAAACGACCAATGGATGGTCGAGCCGGACGGCAAAGAGTTTTTTGAGCCGGTCGTTGTGGATGATGTTACCGCCAAGGGGGCAAATCTCAACGACAAAGTCATCGTGGAGATAATAACTTTTGCGACTGAAACGTCTATTGCCCGCGGCGTGATCGTCGAGGTTTTGGGCAAGGCCGGCCTTTATGAGTCCGAGACGCAATCGGTCATAGCCCAGCACGGCCTGCCGGGAGACTTCGACGAGCAGTGCCTCGACCAGACAAGAGCCGCTTCGGCTGCTTTTGTCGCAAAGGCGGACGCCAAACGAGACGACATAACCGACGAAGTAATCATCACGATTGATCCGCCGGATGCAAAGGATTTTGACGATGCGATAAGCCCGCGCAGAAACACCGACGGCAACTGGGTTCTCGGTATTCATATTGCCGACGTAAGTACGTTTATTCCGATGGACTCGCCGCTGGATGTCGAGGCGAGGGATCGCGGGAACAGCACATATCTGCCCCGCAAGGTCATACCTATGCTGCCGGAGATCCTCAGCAACGGCATCTGCAGCCTTCAGCCCAAACAAAAGCGCTTTGCAAAAAGCGTCTATATCACATACGACGACAACGCTAATGTATTAGGCAGGGAATTCGCCAACAGCCTTATCTGCTCCCGGGCGAGGCTGACGTATCAAGAAGCCGATCTCATCATCAGGCAAAAGGCGCAAAATCACCCCGGCGAGGTGGTCGCACTGCTGAAAGACATGGAGGCCCTGGCGCGGGTGATCGAGAAGCGGCGTGCAAAGAACGGTATGCTGCACCTGGACCTGCCGGAGACGGAGCTTGTTTTTGACGATGATGGACGTGTTGTCGACGCCGAACCCGCCGACGACAGTTATCCGCATACGATCATCGAGATGTTCATGGTCGAGGCCAACGAGGCGGTGGCGGCCTTGTTAGACCGGTTCAACATTCCCTTTATGCGACGGATTCACCCCGAGCCCGATCCGACGAGTGTGAAGAACCTCGGCCGATTCGTCAAGCTCTGCGGCCTGAAGGTCCCGCGCAAGCTGGACCGGGCGGCGATACAGGATCTGTTGGCGGCGGCAAAAGGCAAAAGCTCTTCATACGCCGTCAACGTGTACATACTGCGAAGTCTGCAAAAGGCCGAGTACGCCCCGTTGCATATCGGCCACTTCGCCTTAGCGTCGAAGGCATATTGCCACTTCACCAGCCCGATTCGACGATACGCCGATCTCCTGGTGCATCGGCTGTTGCAGTGTTATCTGGATCATCACCTGAATATGATCGGTCTCGAAGAGGTTCTGCCCGATGCCGAACTTGCCGAAATCGGAAAGCATATCAGCTTTACCGAACAGCGCTCGGCCGATGCGGAGCGCGAATTGAAGATCGTGCTGATTCTGCAAATGCTCAGCGGCCGCATAGGCAGTGAACTCGACTGTGTGGTCTCGGGACTGACGAATTTCGGCATCTTCGTGCAGTGTATTAAATACGGTATTGAAGGACTGATCGAGTTTGGCGATCTGGGTATGGACGAGTGGAAATTCGACGACGGGGCACAGGCGGTCATCGGAAAGCATTCGGGCAAGAGTATTCATCTCGGACAGGACATGAAGGTCACAATCGTGGCGGTAAACGTGCAGGGACGGCATCTGACACTGGCGCCGGCGAAAATGTTAGTCGATTCACGACGCCGGTTCAATACCCCCGCAAACCGCCAAAAAGCACGAAGAGGCAAAAAAGAAAGACAAGCCAGGCGACATCGGTAGCATATCGGTACTGTCCCAAGCCAAAATCCGCCAAATCACGGTTTTTTACACCAAAGGGCACGCTACGCGCATTGGCTGCGGTCTGGCCATATACCAATGCCGATAAAGGGTTTCAGGGGCAATTCGGCCAACTGTGCGCCGCCAATGGCCGTTTGATTTATGGGCGAAGACCGACACGAAAAGTTTTTTTTAATATTGGGTTGAACGGGGCCAATAGAAGTGTAGAATAACGAGGGCAATGCCTGTTTAGTTGGAGGAAAAACAGGTGTTACAGAAAGGCTGGCGTGCATGATACAGGAAAACGAAGTAGTCATGCTCCTCATGGCGATTGGCGTTTTGATTTTTATTCTTGTCAATCGCCGACTGATCATGCGCATCGAGGCGGCGCGTGTGTTGGTTGCAGCTTTCTGTGTCCTGCTGGCCGCTTATGTGCTTACTGTCCCGGAAGACCTGACGCCCCAGAGTAACCTGGGAGCCCTGCTCAATCTCCTTGAGCATTCGTGTTACGCCGCCAATTCGGTTCTGATTGCGGTGTGGTGCATGAAAGTCTTCAAGCGAAAGGAATCCGCCTGATGAACCCGGTTGCGGTCACGGATTTTATTGCGTTATTTGCCACACTTGCCACTGTGGTTGTGATTGCCAGAGGCTGGAAATGTCGGCTGCGGCTGGACATCAAAGTCCTGTTTGTTCTTGTCGTGTCGATACTCCTGTTTCGCAATTCCAGCAATGTCCTCGAGTGGTGCAACCTCCCCGCCGCGTCGGATACATTTGAGGACTTCATTGAAATACTGCTTCCGGTCTTGTGGGGATTTGTGTTCTATGCTTTCCTTCAGGGGATAGCAGGCGACGCCAGGGCGAAGTTGAACCGCTCGCTTGCCGCAAAGAACAAGGAACTGGAGGACATCGTCTATATCGCCTCCCACGACCTGCGATCGCCGCTGGTTAATATCTGCGGCTTCAGCGGCGAACTTGCCTCCAGTTGCAGACAACTCACTGAGGTGCTCGACAAGGTCGCCATGGACGAAGAAACCAAGCGACAGATCACAGCCCTGCTCAAAGTAGATATCCCGGAATCCCTGCGCTTCATCGAGGCGGGCACCGAAAGCATGGAACGAGTGGTTGACGGATTGCTGCGGCTGTCGCGAGCGGGCACTGAAGAAATTCGCATCGAGAAACTGAATATGAATCGGCTGATTGATCAAATTCGGCAATCGGTGACTTTTCAAGTCCAAAAGAAAAATGTATCCTTCAGTGCCGACGATCTCCCGGATTGTATGGGCGACAGAAACCAGATCTGCCAGGTATTCAGCAATCTTATCGATAACGCACTGAAGTACCTGGATCCGGACCGGCCGGGCGAGATCGACGTTTCCGGGACGCTTGAAGACGACCATGTTCTCTATCGCGTGCACGACAACGGTATCGGCATTGCCGCAGAAAACCACGACAAGGTATTCGAGATATTCCACCGTCTGCACACGGAGGATTCCGCCGCCGGCGAAGGACTTGGCCTTGCCATCGTATCCCGGATGGTCCAGCGCCATAACGGAAGTGTCCATGTCGAGTCGCAGCCCGGCCAGGGCACGACCTTTTACGTACATCTGCCCCGGCGGTAAGAACACCGCCGGCGCGCAGTCATCGGTCGTCATCAAGAAACGCTTTGCGGCTATGCGTTGATTTTTTTGATCAGCCAGGCCATGTTCCGACCTAACGTCTGCATGGTCTCCAGGCCTTCTTCATCCGTCTCGACGTCGCCTTTCTTCAGCCCGAAGCCCATGTTCCAGTAACGCGAACCCGGTATGATCATCTGGCTGATCGTGAAGAAGTGGTTCATGGTGTCGAAGGCGTGTATCGAGCCCGCCCGCCTGACGGCGACGACGGCGGCGCCGACCTTGCGCCTAAACATGTCGTCGTTTGCCCGCGCAACGAAACCCGCCCGGTCGATAAGAGCCTTCATTTCGGTGCTGACATCGGCAAAGTAAGTAGGCGAGCCTAAGATAATACCGTCGGCATCCAACATCTTATCGAGGCAGTCATTGAGAATATCGTCGGTCACCACACACCGCCGGTCCTTGTTTTCAAAGCACCGGCCGCAGGCCGTACAGCCGTGAATTCCTGTTCCGGCTAATTGCACCATTTCAGTCTCGATCCCATCGGCTTCCAGTTCGCCCAATGCCCACTTTATCAGAATAGCCGTATTGCCGTCTTTCCGTGCACTGCCGTTAAACGCAACAACTTTCATCCGTATCCCTTTCTCTGCAAAACCCCAAATTGAATATCAAACCGCACAGGATTTTAGCCGGTCGCGGCGTTACTTGCAATGGACAAACACAACTTCCTGCAAATATCATTGCCCCGAAACGATAATTCATATATACTACTGATAATTGCCAAACTCAAGGGAACCGAAGATAAAGGAGACGCCATGAGACTTTTCAAGCTCGTTTGCATATCGCTGGTCTGTGTCGCAACTGCCGGGCTTTGGGCGGATACTTCCGTTCCGGGCCCCGGTGCACTGGGCGGACATCGCTATCGTGTCGTCGTCTCCAGCGACATCGGGGGCTCGGACGAAGACGACATGCAGTCGATGGTGCATTACCTGCTGTACTCGGATCTGTTCGATACCGAGGGCCTGATCTCCTCGCCGCCGCACAAAGGAAGGGCCCGCGATATCCTCAAGGCCATCGACGTTTACGAAAAGGACTATCCGAACCTCAAAACGTATTCCAAAACGTACCCGACGCCGGATTATCTTCGCTCGATCACCAAACAGGGCGCAACCGATCCCGCCGGGCAAAATGGATTCGGCCGGCCCACCGAAGGCTCGAAATGGCTCATTCGTTGTGCAAAAAAGAAAGACCCTCGTCCGCTGTATGTGCTTGTCTGGGGCGCGATCACCGATGTCGCACAGGCCCTGCACGATGACCCGTCGATCAAAAAAAAGATTCGCGTTCATTTTATCGCCTCGTGGAATCGCCGAAGCGACGAAAATGCCTTTGGCTATATCGAAAAGCACCATCCCGATACGTGGCTTATCCAAAACGAAACCACTTTCCGCGGTTGGTACATGGGCGGCGAGCAGTCGGGCGATCTCGGCAATAAGACTTTTGTCGATACTCACATCAAAGGCCGCGGCGCTCTGGGCGATTACTTTGCACCGTTAAAAGGCGGCAAGATCAAGATGGGCGACACACCCACTGTTTCATGGCTGCTGCGAGGCACGCCCGACGACCCCACAAAACAAAGCTGGGGCGGCCAATTCATTAAACACCCCGACCGCCCCAACTGGTGGATCGACAACCCCGATCCCGCCCTCAAGGAGGCCGACAAGCCCGGCGCAAAGACCGTCAATAAATGGCGAAAAAACTATCTCCGCAATTTCCAGAAACACCTGGACCGATGCGTGCGTCATGTCCCCCGATAAAAGCGATTGTTCGGGAATGTCTGAGGAGTGAGTTTTTCGGCAACTGATACCAATTAGCCGCACATGTTTTTGAGAAACCATTGCAGGTTGCAGGAGAAGGTTGTACCGTTGTCGGCGTTTTGGGAGGTGCGGCTGATCATGAATCGTTTTTTTGCTTTGATCATGCCGGCGGTCCTGTCGAGTCGCTGCATGTCAGACGGCGCCGGGGACGAAGTGAGTTTGATTTCAATGGCCCACAATTCGCTTCCGACGTCGAGCACAAGGTCAAGCTCGTAGCCGTCGGCGGTTCTGAAAAAGTACGGCTCGAACTGCTTGCCCGTCAGCTTCATGGTGCTGATAACCTGTTCGACAACGAATCCCTCCCAGCTTGCGCCTATCCATGGCCGGCTGAAGAGTTCGTCTTCGTCGGCGACATTGTTGAGGGCATGAAGCATGCCGCTGTCACGCCAATACACCTTATGACTCTTGACAAGCCTCTTCTTGAGATTGGTATGCCAGGGGGGGAGCCTCCGGATCAGAAATGCACCGTCGAGATAATCAAGATAGGTGTTGACTGTCTTGTAGGAGATGTCAAGGCTCCGGGCTATCTGGGAGGCGTTGAGGGTTTGGGCGTGTACAACCGCGAGCATCTTGAAAAGGCGCTGCGTGAGTTGCGGCTTGGCGGCAAGCCCCCACGTGGGCAGATCTCTGGCTGTGAGCAGTTGGATATAATCGCGATGCCATTGCGGATACGCGATATGACGCAGTATGCCGCCGTCCGGATAGCCGCCGTAGAGCCACAAGCTCTTGCGCTTGCCTGCGGGAAGTTCACTCCAGAGGAAAGGGGTCAGTTCGATCAGCGACATTCGTCCGACAAGCGATTCGGAGACGTGCTTCATTAAAGCAGGTGACACCGAACCCAGCAGAAGAAACCGTCCGTGATGTTTTCGACGCCGGTCTATCTCGCCGCGCAACCTCCTGAAAAGCTCGGGCCATTCCTGTGCTTCGTCCAGAATTATCAGACGGTCGCCGTCGACAAGATTCTGCCATCGCAGGTCGAGGCTGACCCTGTCGGCCTCTTGTTCGAGATCAAAATAGTGCCCGCCCAGGTTCCGAGCCAGCGTTGTTTTGCCGGATTGCCTTGGCCCAACAAGCGCCACAGCGGGGTATTCGGCAAGCCTCTGCTCAACGACATGGCTGTAGGTTCTTTTTATCATATTTTGCATTTTAGAAATCAATTCCTAATTTGCAAGGTTTTTTCCCGTAGATTTGCAGCCGGCGTGGTGAGGTGAAGAAGGGTTATTGGACGGGGCGAGGCCGACATGGTATAATTTAGGATATATCGGAAGAATGACAGGGCAAATCAGGTCTTTTTTAAGGAGGTGTGTTATGCGCAGGACAATGACTTTGGTGTTGCTGGTTGGTGTGATTTTTTGTGTTTGTTCGCCGCAGGCTTTTTCGAAGGAAAAGGTTCGGCGGCTCCCCGTTGACGAGTACCTCGACAAGATGAAGGCCGGGTGGATCGGTCAGATGGCCGGTGTCGGCTGGGGCGGGCCGACGGAGTTTAGATGGAAGGGCGAAATCATCCCCGAAGACAGGATGCCCAAGTGGAAGCCGGAGATGATAAACCAGTTCAACCAGGACGACATCTACGTCGAAATGACCTTCATGCGCACGCTGGAGTTGTACGGCCTGGATGTCTCGATCCGTCAGGCGGGCATCGATTTCGCCAATAGCGGCTATCGCCTGTGGCACGCCAACCGCGCCGGCCGGGACAATCTGCGAAACGGCATCGCGCCGCCCGATTCGGGTCATCCTAAGTTCAACAATCACGCCGACGATATCGACTACCAGATCGAGGCCGATTACGCCGGCCTTATCTCACCGGGTCTGCCTAATGTTGCGATTGAATTAGGTGAAACTTTCGGACGCCTGATGAATTACGGCGACGGCCTCTACGGCGGCCAGTTTGTGGGAGGCATGTACGCCGAAGCATTCTTCGAGACGGACATGCTCAAAATCGTCGAGGCGGGCCTTGCATGTGTCCCCGCCAAAAGCCAGTTTGCAGAATGTATCCGCGACGTGCTCAAATGGCACAAGGACAATCCCGACGACTGGCAAAAGACCTGGACACGGATTGAACAAAAGTACCATGACAATCCTGCCTACCGCAGGTTCTCCTGCGACAAGGGCGATTTCGATATTGACGCAAAGATCAACGCGGCCTATATCGTGATGGGCCTGCTTTACGGTGAAGGCGATATTGACAAGA
>JAGHBX010000260.1 GCA_021160785.1 Planctomycetota bacterium
AGGATGGATGCCGGTACTGCGATGACGTGGTGGTGGGACAGCTATGTTCATCCGCGGGATCTGTACCACGTCTTTGGAGCGTTTTCGCGATGGATCGAGGGCTTTGACTTTATCGAGCAAAATCCCCAGCCGATTCAGGCATCGTTTGAATGGAAAGCCGGCACACCGCCCGCCCGCCCGCCGCTGCGGGCAAGCGGAGTCATAGGTAAAGACCGCGGGCTTGTCTGGGTACAAAACCCCAATCATATCTGGTCGAATGCCAAACGGGCAAACTACAAGACGCTTGCAGTTAAAGATGCGGTTGTCGTACTCAATGGAATCCAGCCCGGCAGATGGACGATTGAGTATTTTGACAGTCATACGGGCAAAGTGATAAAAAACATAACGAAAATCGTCGGAGCCGACGGCAGGTGCGTCATTGATCTGCCTGAAACAGTCTGGGATGCAGCGTTTCGTCTGCAAAGATAGCACCGGCACCGTCGGCAGCAGGCGGCGATTTTACAAGGGTCCGATATCTGATGAAAAGGAATCGGCCTGTCGAAACAAATTTTTTTCTTAATGTAGGTGTCGTATTTACAGTAACTTAATTCCGAATTGACAAATTTTTATAGAAATCCGAGGAATTTCTATTTGCCCTCAGCCGCCAATGCCAATATCATCATAACTTGTCGAAACAACAATATGTTGAACAGTTCCTTGATAAAACACTATATATAGTAATGGAGTCGGTATTTTCTATGCAAGGAGGCGTAGTTATATGAAAGACGAAGAAATGTCCATTTCGAGCGAAAAACCCGATGATGGCAAATTTGAACCTTGGAGGAGTCCTGATTCGCACGGCAGCCGGGGAATGAAGATAACGAGGCATTTTTCCGCCCCGAATATCCACCCATTCGACGAAATCGACTGGGAAACCCGTAAGGCAACCATCGCTGACGATAACGGCGAGGTCATATTCGAGCAGGATAATATCGAGGTGCCGGCCTTTTGGAGTCAATTAGCTACAAAAGTCGTCGTCAGCAAGTATTTTTACGGTGATGCCGAGTTAGGCGAGCGGGAGTATTCGGTCAAGCAGCTCGTGCACCGTGTCTGTAGAACCATAGCCGACCGCGGCAGGAAAGACGGATACTTCACCACCGAGGAGGATACGGAAAATTTCTATAACGATCTGACGTGGCTTTGCGTCAACCAGTACGGGGCGTTTAACTCGCCGGTCTGGTTCAATGTAGGGCTCTATCACGTCTACGGCGTCAAGGGCGGCAGCCACAACTATCGCTGGGACGAGGAAAAGCAGCGGGCTGTTCCGTGTGAAAACAGCTATGAATATCCGCAG
Organism: Planctomycetota bacterium; assembly: GCA_021160785.1. Taxonomy (GTDB): domain Bacteria; phylum Planctomycetota; class Phycisphaerae; order Sedimentisphaerales; family Anaerohalosphaeraceae; genus B28-G16. Next base: position 1,334 of record JAGHBX010000260.1, read on the forward strand.
GCTTCGGCGTGCTTTATCCAGTCCGTCGACGACACGATGGACGACATCATGCGGCTCGCCAAGAGCGAGGCGATGCTCTTCAAACATGGCTCCGGCACGGGCACGGACCTTTCAACGCTTCGCAGCAGTCGCGAAAAGCTCTCCGGCGGAGGAAAGCCGTCCGGACCCTTGAGTTTCATGCGTGTTTTCGATCAGATAGCCGCCGTGGTCAAATCCGGCGGCAAGACGCGTCGCGCCGCCAAGATGCAGTCGCTGAAGGTGGACCACCCGGATATCAAAGATTTCATCACCTGCAAGACCGAAGAAGAAAAGAAAGCCTGGGCTCTCATCGACCATGGCTATGGTGGAGACCTCAACAACGAGGCCTATAGCAGTGTAATGTTCCAGAACAGCAACCTCTCGGTCCGGGCGACCGATGAATTCATGGAGGCGGTGGAAAAAGACGGCAAGTGGACCACACATTCGGTAACCACCGGCGAGCCGGCCGAGGAGCATTCGGCGCGCGAGTTGATGAATCTCATTGCCGAAGGTACGCGGGTATGCGGCGATCCGGGGATGCAGTTTCACTCGACGATCAACAGATGGCACACCTGTCCGGCTTCCGGGCCGATCAACGCATCGAATCCGTGCAGCGAGTTCATGTTCATCGACGATTCGGCGTGCAACCTGGCGTCGCTGAACCTCATGAAATTCCGCAATGAGGACGGCTCGTTCGACGTGGAAAGATTCAAAAAGGCCGCTCGCATCTTCAGCATCGCCCAGGAGATACTCGTTGACAGCGGCAGCTACCCCGAACCGGATATCACGCACAACAGCCATCGGTTCCGTCCCCTGGGGTTGGGTTATGCAAATCTCGGCTCGCTGATGATGAGTCTGGCAATGCCCTATGACTCCGACGCAGCGCGAACATGGGCGGCGGCGATTACCGCCCTGCTCACCGGAACCGCCTATGTCACAAGCGCCGAAGTCGCCGGCATCAAGGGGACTTTCGACGGTTACGAGCAGAACAAGGACACAATGCTCAAGGTCATCGCCATGCACCGGGAACATGCATACAATATACCGGAGGTGCATTGTCCCGACTACATGATAAACGCCGCCAAGAACGCCTGGGATGAGGCCTTTGACGCCGGCACAAGCCAGGGTTTTCGCAATGCCCAGGCTACCGTGCTTGCCCCGACGGGCACGATCGGCTTCATGATGGATTGCGACACCACCGGCATCGAGCCGGATATCGCATTGGTAAAATACAAACTGCTTGCCGGCGGCGGCATGTTCAAGATCGTCAATCGGACGGTTCCGATGGCATTAGAGCGTTTGGGCTATAGCCCCGAAGAGATCAAGGAAATATGCGACACGATTGATACCGACGAGACGATCGAGACCACCAGGGGGTTGCGCGACGAGCACCTGCCGGTTTTCGATTGCGCTTTCAAGCCCAGACAGGGCAAGCGGCATATCCATTATCTCGCCCATTTGAAGATGATGGCCGCGGTGCAGCCGTTTATCTCCGGTGCGATAAGCAAGACGATCAACATGCCCAAAGAAAGCACGATGGAGGAAATCGCCGCCGCTTATATGGAGGGATGGAAACTCGGCTTAAAGGCTATCGCGGTCTATCGCGACGGTTCCAAGCGGATACAGCCGGTCAATACGAACAAGGACGGCAATGCCAAAGCCAGGAAAGACGAAGAACCCGCACCAAGACCGTTCAGGCGGCGCCTTGCCGAGACCAGAAACAGCATTACACACAAGTTCTCGGTGGCGGGACATGAAGGATATCTGACGGTGGGGCTGTACGAGGATGCACAGCCTGGTGAGTTGTTTATCACCATGGCCAAGGAGGGCAGCACCGTCGGGGGTTTGATGGACGTTATCGGTACGTGTGTCTCGATGGCGTTGCAGTACGGCGTTCCGCTGATCACGCTGGTGGACAAGTTCCGCCACGCACGGTTTGAGCCGTCCGGTATGACATCGAACAAGAGCATTCCTTTTGCAAAGAGCCTGATCGACTACATTTTCTGCTGGATGGGCTGTCAGTTTATCCCCGGTTATGCCGAGAAGAACACTCCGAACGGTGTCAAGCCGACCGACATAGGCAATAAAACTACCACAACCGCAAAGCAATTGGTCGAAAAAACGAAGGATCTGGCTAAGAAGATTAGCGAGGCAAAGGCCATCCAGGACAAAGCCGCCAAACCCAGGCCCGAAGAAGGGTCAAAGCCCTCGTCTCAAAGCAACTCGGACCGATTCGACAGTGAAACCGCCGGCAGACTCGTTGCTCTTGTCGGTTCGGTCATAAGCGGCGAAGACGGCGCACAGGGCAAAAAGGCGGCGATGATGCAGCAGTTCAGCGACCAGTTCCAGCATTTCCAGGACGACGCGCCGGCCTGTGATGTCTGCGGCGCAATTTGTGTACGCAACGGAACATGTTACAGGTGTTACAATTGCGGAAACTCAATGGGCTGTTCCTGAGTCCCCTTGTGCATTGAGAATTTTCAGACCCGACAGCGGAAATTCATATCTCAAAGTGATATCTTTGGGCCGTCGCGGATTTGTGTGCAGATTGGTGAAAATTTCTTTTCGACCTAAATATAGAACTGACAAAAGGTTGTGCCTCATCACGTGAAAAATGCAAAAGGATTTGAAAAATTTCAGTAATTTTGCTTGCATAAAAGTGCAGGTTCGATAATATTGAAGTCGAAGGGTGTCGGGGGGATACGCAGGGAGGATTGTGAGTGAAGAACAGGTCAGTTGATTTGCATTCAGGATATATGTGCGCTGACATTGTGTAAATATTTGGGTCGTTAGCACGGATGCTGGCGGCCTTTATATGTTTATTGGGGGCGGTTTTATCTACGGGATTCCGTTTCGCCCGGCTTGAAATTCATGTCTTTTTGTGGTAAACTATCGTTGACAGGAAACGTCCTTGATGGGAGGGGGAAACGATGAAAATTTTCGGTCCGGTTGTGTATTTTGAGGAAAGACATGATGGATAATTTGAGCAGACGCGGTTTCTTGAGGGCGGCCTGTGCCGTTTCTTTGCCGCTGGCGATGGGTGGCCTGACGCCGCGCCGAGTACGGGCGGCGGCAAAGAAGCAGGAGAAGCTGAATTTCGTTTTCATTCTCGTCGATGATTTAGGCTGGTCGGATATCGGTTGTTACGGCAATCGATTCAACGAGACGCCGAACATTGACGCCCTTGCAAAGCAGGGGATGCGTTTTACCGATGCATACGCCGCCTGCCCCGTCTGTTCGCCGACACGGGCAAGTATCCTGTCCGGCCAGTACCCTGCCAGATTAGGCCTGACGGATTTCATCCCCGGCCACCAGAGACCCTGGGAGAAGCTCGCTGTACCCAGGAATCGCCAGCAATACATGCCGCTGAAGATTGTCACCATCGCCGAAGCCCTCAAAAAGGCCGGCTACATCTCAGGCGCATTCGGCAAATGGCACCTGGGCGGCAGGGAGCAGTTCCCGGACATGCAGGGTTTTGACGCGACGCTGGTTACCAGCGGCGGACATTTCGCCAGCAAGAGCGTTCCCGATATCAAACTCGGCAAGGACGATTACCTTTCCGAAGTCCTCACCGAACAGAGCGAAAAGTTCATGGAACAAAACGCCGATAAACCTTTCTTCCTGTACCTGTCGCACTTTGCAGTCCATATCCCCTTGCAAGCCCGGAAAGAACTTATCGAAAAGTACGAGAAAAAGCCTAAGCCGCCTACCGGTGTAAACAATCCGATCTACGCCGCGATGATCGAGCATGTCGATCAAAGTGTGGGGCGGGTGCTAAAGAAACTCGATGAATTGAAGCTTGCCAAGCGGACCGTGGTCCTGTTCTTTTCGGATAATGGCGGGCTGCGGCAGCATTATAAAAAAATCGGTCCCATTGTTACGACCAATGCGCCGCTGCGCGATGAAAAGGGAACGCTCTACGAAGGCGGGATTCGCGAGCCCCTGATTGTTCGCTGGCCCGGCGTCGTTAAGCCGCAGACAACCTGCGACGTGCCCGTTACCAGCGTGGACTTCTACCCGACGTTTCTCGATATTGCCGAGACAAGGGGCAGTTGGACACACACCCTCGACGGCGCCAGCATTGTGCCTCTGCTCAAGCAGGAGGGCAAATTCAATCGCGAAGCAATATACTGGCATTATCCGCATTATCATCATTCCACGCCCGCCGGCGCTATCCGGCAGGACGACTGGAAGCTGATCGAGTTTTACGACGACGGCCGGGTGGAGCTTTATAACTTAAAAGACGATATCGCCGAAAAAAACAATCTCGCAGGCAAGATGCCTAAAGTAGCCTCGCGACTTAAACGGAGCCTGGCGGCCTGGCGAAAATCCGTAAAGGCCGACATGCCAAAGCCCAATCCCGATTACAACCTGGCACGCGCACACGAATGGGGAAGACCAAAGTGGTAGCCTAACATCAATAATCGCAAATTGTTTTGACCCGGCCCTGGCCGGGGGTGTATAATACCAGGAAACCTGTGCCAGTGCGCGTTGGGCGGCATACCCCTCTCGGTGCGGGGCGATTTATTTTGTTTCGGGAGTTTTTTATATGACAGGTCAACTGGAGATTGCACGGTCCGGGAAGATAAGTGACGCCGTCCGATGCGTTGCCCAGCAGGAAGGCATCGACGCCGAAGTCCTCCGCGCCGAATTAGCCGCCGGCAGACTCGTGATACCGGCAAACACGGTGCATCTGGCGGGCAACCTCGTGCCAGCGGCCGTCGGGCGGGCGGTATCGGTCAAGATAAACGCCAATATCGGCGCCAGCAATGTCCGCTCGTCCCTCGACGAGGAGATCGCCAAGATGCAACTGGCGATTGAGTTGGGTGCCGACGCCATCATGGACCTCTCGACCGGAGACGACCTGCCTGAAATACGCCGGCAACTGCTTAGCCATTGTACGGTTCCCTTCGGAACGGTCCCGATCTATGAAGTGATTGTCGACCGCGATGTCGAGGACATCGATTACGATACCATCCTGAACGTGCTCGAAAAGCAGGCAAAGCAGGGTGTGGACTTCTTCACCCTTCATGCCGGTGTGCTGCGCGAGCACCTCGAGTTGACGGCAAATCGCGTCTGCGGCATTGTCAGCAAGGGCGGCGCGCTGCTGGCAAAGTGGATGATGCACCACAACAAGCAAAACCCGATGTACGACATATTCGACGACATGTGCGATATCATGCGTCAATATGATGTGTGCTTCTCGTTGGGCGACGGCCTTCGCCCCGGCTGCATCGCCGACGCCACCGACGCCGCCCAGATCGCAGAGCTTCGCACCATCGGCGAGTTGACCCAGCGGGCGTGGGAAAAGGGTTGCCAGGTCAT
>JAGHBX010000026.1 GCA_021160785.1 Planctomycetota bacterium
TACCAAAATAGTAATTAGGAAGGGAACCAAAATGTCAACACAAGCTCAAACCAGCGCAAACCGCAAAAACGCCCAATCCTCCACAGGCCCAAAAACCGCCGAGGGCAAGGCAAAATCCTCGCAAAACGCCGTAAAAAACGGCTTTTTCGCCAAAAACGACGTAATTTCCGGCGAAGACCCCGCCCTCTACGAGGCCCATCGCCAGGACATCTACGACGAATACGCACCCCTGACTCCAACAGAATCCGTCCTGACCCAGCGAATCGCAAGCCTCACATGGCGTCTAATGCGTGCCGATCGCCTCCAGACCACCGTTGTGAATACCCTCGTCACAGAATATCACACCAAGCCAATGTTCGATGTCCCCAGAATGCTCAGATACATGGCAAATACCGAATCACCCCCTGTCCCGGCCCTCTGCGACGACGAACTCATCCTCGGCAGCATAATCAACAAAGACTTCAAAGGCCGAAGAACGCAAAAGACGCCGCGAAGAAGAATATCGCCAAAAAATACAAAACAAACCCAATTCCCAGCTAACCTCAATAAGTGAAATAACTTACAACAGAAGCGCCCTCGCAAAAGCCAAAAGAAAGGACCCCAACCACCCCCCATCTCGCCCGCAGCGCTAATAAATAGCGTTCATCCGCTTAATGGGTAGGTGCCCACTGCCTTGGGAGATAGTGGAGCCCCGATATGTCCCCGATGGATCGGGACAGGCTTTGATGCAAGCAAACGGTATCGCCTTGGGCGATGTGGTTTTTGGTTGACAAATCGGGTGCGGGCGGTTTAGATGATTGGGAAGTTAAAATTGCGGATTTTGTTGTTTTGTTGGGGAAAGGTGCGAAAAAGGTCCTTGACGCCGTAAATTCACCCCCACTTGTCAAATGATTGTTGGGACATATAGATTAGTAAAGGATTATTTCGGAGAAAGCAGAAGAAGATGGGTATTCACAGGTTGCTAAGCTTTTCCGTGCTGCCGCTGAGGCAGAGTCGGAAGGAAATAAGCCAGCTTCTTTTTCAATCAAGAATGCTCTTGCTGTCGAGGCAACACAGTCGTGGGCAAAGCTCCTGATAAATGCCCAGTATGTGGCGTGTCTTCAGAAAAATTCAATGAGGTTGCATGATTGACTGTTATGAGCAGTCATTGACACCTTAGAGTGTCTTCAAGAGGAAAATAAGGGGGTATAAGCAGTGCATGTTAGCAATAAAGCATGGGTATGTAGCGTTTGCGGCTATGTTCATCACGGCCCTGAGCCACTTGAAATGTGTCCTGTTTGCGGGGCGCCTAAAGAGGCATTCGAAGTTTATGCAGTTGAAGCCAAGCCATCGGCAAAGCCTAATGTGCGACGCTGGCAATGTTTGAACTGCGGCTTTGTACACTCTGGCCCCGAGCCTCCGGAGATATGTCCTGTTTGCGGTTCCCCTAAGGATTGTTTTGAACCACTAATAGAAGTGGCGGAAAAACCGAATCAAGTTGGGAAAGCCGTGAAAGTTGTTGTAGTCGGAGCAGGCATTGCCGGCTTGGCCGCCGTCGAAGCTGTTCGTGCTGCGTCACCAAATGCGGAAATCACTTTGATTTCCAAGGAATCCACCTTGCCTTATTACAGGCTTAACCTAACCCGTTACCTGGCCGGTGAAATCACGGAAGCGGAGTTGCCGATAAAACCACAAAGCTGGTTTGCAGAAAACCAGGTACAGCTTCTACTTGGTGCTGAAGTTTCAAAGCTATTGTTAGATCAGAAAGCCGTAGAGTTGCATCAGGGTGACGTTTTACCCTTTGATAAGTTGGTTCTTGCAGTTGGTGCTCACCCCTTCGTGCCCCCATTCCCAGGATCTTACAGGGAAGGTGTAACTACCCTGCGTACACTCGCTGATGCCAACAAGATACTGCAATCAGGTTTACACAAGAAGAATTGTGTTTGCATAGGCGGTGGACTTCTTGGCCTTGAAACTGCCGGTGCTATTGCCAGACGCGGGGCCAAGGTCACACTATTAGAAGGACATGGTTGGCTGTTGCCAAGGCAATTGAATAAAAAGGCTGGAGATATTCTTGCTAAGCATGTTAAAAGAAGTGGGATCAAACTAATTACCAAAGTCCGCACACAGGAAATCCTTGGTGATGAACGTGTTCGCGGTGTCTTATTGGAAGATGGGAGTGTCATAGACTCTGACCTGGTTATTGTTACCACAGGAATCCGCTCCAATAGCTATTTAGGCCGCAAGGCTGGTTTAGACGTGAATCAGGGAATAGTTGTAGACAATTTGCTATCGACTTCCCATTCAGATGTATTTGCCGCTGGTGATATCGCAGAACACAGGGGATGCGTTTACGGCACATGGGGACCTGCTCAATATCAAGGCAGCATCGCAGGAATGAATGCGGTAGGAGCTAATGCCGAATTTGCCGGCATTTCGCGTTCAAATGCCCTTAAGGTTCTAAAGCTTGAATTGTTCAGCATAGGACAGATAGAAGCGAAGGATGGGAGCTATGAAACTATTGACTCAGAAACTGACGACTCTTTTTCCCGATTTGTTTTTCGGGATAGTCATCTTGTTGGCTCAATCCTCCTTGGCGATGCAAAAATTGCAGCTCAGGTCAAGAAAGCTGTGGAAAGCAGGTTCGATTTCTCAGATTTGTTGGGAAGGCATCCAGTAGCTGAAGAAGTGATACAATTCGTAACAGAGCATATCAACTAAGAGAACCTCTACTTTAGCGAGTGGTGAAAAACAATCCTTTGCTGACACCTTAAATTCACCCCCAAAACAGCGATTCATCCGCCCTGTCGGGGGCATTCGACAATAAACCAACTTGCGTTGTCGGCATCCTTTTTGAAAAAAGCTGAGAAAAAGCTGGAAAAATCGGATTTTGTTACTAAAATTCCAATCCATGAAATTTGTATTAATTGACAGAGTGGTTTCTTTTGAGACCGGGGCGACGCTTACGGCGGTTAAGAGTGTTTCTCTTGCGGAGGAGTATCTGGCAGACCATTTCCCGATATTCCCGGTCCTGCCGGGTGTGCTATTGCTCGAGGGGCTGGTGGAGTCTGCCTCGTGGCTGGTGCGGCAGAGCCAGGATTTTGCCAATAGTATGATCTTGCTTTCTCAGGCGAGGAATGTAAAATACAAGAGCTTTGCGGCGCCGGGGATGCAGATACAATACACCGTAACGGCCAAGGACATCGAAGAAAATGTCAGCAGTTTCAAGGGCGTCGGTATCTGTGGCGATGAGCCGATCGTCGAAGCGAAGTTTACGCTGAGGCATTTTAACCTCGCCGAGAAAGATCCGAAAATGGCAATGGTCGACGGAAACGTCGTCGAAAACCTCAAGCAGCGATGGCGGCTGCTGTATAGATGAAGATGACGGTTAGTACAGCCCCGATTCATCGGGGTGGTAAAAAGTTCCGCCAAAGGCGGTTAAATTTATTGAAAATGCGGAGGCAGTTTATTATGGCAATGAGTCGCGAAGAGATTTTTGAAGAAGTTCAGGAAGTGCTCGTTGACGCCCTTGGGCTGGATGACGACGAGGTCACCGAAGAGGCAACGCTGATGGGCGACCTCGGAGCGGAAAGCATCGATTTCCTGGATATTGTCTTCAGGCTCGAAAAATCGTTCGGTATAAAGGTTCCGCGTGAGGAACTTTTCCCCGCCGAGAGCCTGATGAACAACCCGGAGTTTGTCAGCAATGGCAAGGTCACCGAAAAGGGGCTGGCCGAGTTCAAGGCCAAACTGCCGCACACGGATTTCTCGGGGTTCGAAAGTGACCCCGATATCAACAAACTGCCCGATTTGTTTACGGTGAAATCTATTGTCAACTTCGTCGAGCAGAAGCTCAATGCCGCTTGACGGACATTACTGAACACGAAAGCATGCTCATCGGCAGGGTCGTATTCGGCGTCCCTGTCGATGGTTTTACTCTGGAAGCTATAAATGCGCTGGATATGGATAGATAAATTCATTGAGTTTAACAGCGGCAAGAGCGCGGTGGCGTTGAAGAACGTGACCCTTGCCGAGGAGCATCTGCACGATCATTTCCCCGGTTTTCCGGTTATGCCGGAGTGCCTGATGATCGAGGGGATGGCTCAGACGGCGGGTATTCTTGTGGGCGAAGCGCGAAACTTCGATGAGAAGGTCATCCTGGCCAAGATCAAGAAGGCGGCGTTTTTTGACTTTGTTCGGCCTGGCGATACGATTACGCTTCATGCCGAGATCGAGTCCATCAGCGAAGAAGCGGCCAGCACCGTCGGCAGGATCATGCGGGGCGACGACCTGATCGCCGAGATCAGCCTGATGTTCAGCCATATCGACAATAACCTCGCCGGTAAGGAGTTTCCCGAAGAGAATTTTGTGTTTACCGATATGTTCAATTCGCTTCTGACCGGCTTTATCGGCGACAAGGCGTCTTCGGAGCAGTCTACATGAATGACCGTCGTGTTGTGATTACCGGTATTGGCGCGTTCAGTCCGCTCGGTATGAACGCAGACGAGATGTGGGAGGGGCTCGTGGCCGGCAGGTGCGGGATCGATACGATCAAGGCGTTTGACCCGGTCGGCTTTACGTGTAAGATCGCCGGCGAGGTTGGCGAATACAACATCCGAAAGCACGTCCCAAAGTATCACCGCAAGGCGACCAAGCTGATGAGTCGCGATATTGAGCTTTCGGTGATCGCGGCCAACGAGGCCGTCGCCGACGCCGGCCTTGTGACGAAAGCGACCGATCCGGACAATGTCACGATCGATCCGGCGCGGTTTGCGATAAACATCGGGGCGGGGTTGATAAGCTGCGACCTTGTGGAGCTGTCGCCGTCTGTGGCGGCGAGCATTACCGACGGCAATTTCGACATCGGCAAATGGGGAACCGCCGGCTTAGAGGCGCTCACGCCTCTGTGGCTGCTGAAGTATCTGCCTAACATGTTGGCCTGCCACGTGGGCATCATTCATGACATTCAGGGACCGAGCAACAGCATCACCTGCGGCGAATCGGGCGCATATCTGGCGATTGGCGAGGCGGCCCAGATCATTGACCGGGGCAGCGCCGATGTGGCGCTTGCCGGCGGATGTGAGGCGAAGGTCAATCCGATAGTCATGATTCGTCAGTGCCTGCTCAAGAGGGTGACCAGCGCCAGTAACGACGACCCGAAGACGGCGTGTCGTCCCTTCGATGCAGATGCAAAGGGGTCGGTTTTCGGCGAGGGTGCAGGCATGGTGGTGCTCGAAACGCTCGATGGTGCATTGGACCGAGGTGCAGAAATCTACGCCGAAGTGACGGGATTCGGCGGCAGCAACAGCCTCAATGCCGCATACGAGCATCTGGAGCCCGACGGCAAGGGAGTCCGGATCGCGATCGAGCAGGCGCTTGCCGAGGCGGGCATAGAGCCGGGCGACCTGGACCTGGTCATACCCTGTGGAAGCGGCATCCCCCAGGATGACGCCGCCGAGGCAACGGCGATTGCCGACGCATTGGGCTCGGCTGTCGAAAGCATCCCCGTCTGGCCGATAAAGAGCATGACAAGCCACACCGGCGCAGCAGCAGGAGCAATCGAAGTGATAGCCGCCGTCATGGCAATGCAAAAGGGAACAATACCCGCTGCGATCAATTGCGAAAACAAGGCCGATGGCTGCAAGCTCAACATTATCAGCGAGAGCGTGAACAAACCTGTTCGATATGTCTTATGTTGCGGATACTCTTTCGGCGGGCAAACGGCGGCTTTGGTGCTGAAGAATTTCGAAGGTCAGGTGAATGGCTGAGCGAGTTGTAATAACCGGGTTGGGGCTTGTTTGTCCGATGGGGCATGATGTTGAGACCGTGTGGCAGGGAATGCTTACGGGTAAGGATGGGTTTGCGACGACTACGATCTTCGATGCCTCCACGTTTCCGTCGAAGTTCGGCGCCGAGGTCAAAGATTACGATATCTCCCGGCATACGAAGAATCCCGGGCTGCATGCTTATGCCAATCGCGGTTCTTCGTTTGTTGTCGGCGCAGGCGCAGAGGCTTGTCGCCAGGCGCGGATTGATGTGGAAACGGATTCGCCCGGCGATGGTATCGATCGCAGGCGCATGGGTATATATCTCGGGGCCGGCGAAGGTTCTGTGGATAACGACGTATTCTTCGACGCCTTAGCCAAGGCGTGGGACAATGACAAGCAGGAAATGGACTGGTCGGTCTGGGCGGATGTCGCCTTCGGGGGCATGCATCCGCTGAAAGAACTCGAACAGGAGCCGAATCTGCCCGCCGGACATCTTGCACTCCTGACGGGCGCCCGCGGACATACTCGAAGCTGCCTTACCGCATGTGCGGCAAGCACGCAGGCCGTCGGCGAAGCTGTGATGATCATCCGTCGCGGACAGGCCGCCGTCATGTTGGCGGGCGGCGCACATTCGATGATCCATCCGTTGGGAGTCACCGGTTTCAATCGGCTCACGGCGCTTTCGACGAGAAACGACAGCCCACATACGGCCTCGCGACCGTTTTCGGCTTCGAGAGACGGGTTCGTATTGGGCGAGGGGGCGGCGATTGTGGTGCTTGTATCGCTGGCGTCGGCTAAGAAGCGGGGCGTTGAGATACTCGCCGAGATAATCGGTTTCGGCTCATCCAGCGACGCCTTTCGGGTAACCGACATGCACGACGAGGCTCGCGGAGCGGTGCAGGCGATCAATGCCGCACTTGCCGACGCGCAGGTGACGTACAAGGATATCGATTACATAAGCACGCACGGCACGAGCACCGGCGAGAATGACTCGATAGAAACCCTTGCAATCAAGACGGTTTTTGGCGATCATGCCAAGAAGGTCCCGGCAAGCTCGGCCAAGAGCATGTTCGGGCATCTTATCGGGGCGACAGGCTGTGCGGAACTGATCACGTGCGTGTTAGCGATAAGGGATAACATCCTGCCGCCGACGAAGAACCTGCACGACGCGGACCCGGAGCTTGACCTGGACTATGTACCCAACGAGCCGAGGAAGGCAAAGGTCGATATCGCAATGAGCGAATCCTTCGGCTTCGGCGGCCAGAATAATGTTTTGATAATCAAAAGATATGATTGATATTAAGAAAATTCGAGAGAACCCGCAGAAGTTTAAAGACGGGGCGAAGGCGAAGAAATTTGACGTCGATATTGACCGGCTGCTTGCCGTCGACGCGGTATTGTTGGACTGTCGCAAGCGTTTGCAGGATATCGCTACGGAGAAGAACAGCGTCGGTAAAACCATTTCCAAACTGTCGGCGGATGAAAAGCAGGCGGCTCTTGCAAGATTAGGCGAGTTGAAGAATGAGGAGGCGGGGCTAAACGGGCAGATCAAGAACCTCCAGCCGGAGTTCGATGAGATCATGCAGCAGGTGCCGCAGCCGTCCGCTGAGGACGTGCCGTTGGGTGAAGACGATACGGAGAATGTCGAACTTCGAAAATGGGGGACGATTCGCGAATTCGACTTTGAGCCGAAGGATCATGTGGAGTTGGGGATTTCGTTGGGGATTATCGATATCGAGCGCGGCGTGAAACTGGCCGGTACGCGAAACTACTTCCTGAAGGGCGCAGGGGCGATGCTGCACTGGGCGGTTTTGCGATTTTCGTTAGATTATATGGTCGGCAAGGGATATATGCCGATGTGTGTTCCGCTGCTTATGAAGGATGAGGCGATGCGCGGGACGGGCTATTTTCCCGGCGCCGAAGAACAGACATATCAGATGGACAGGGACTGCCTGAACCTCGCCGGTACAGCCGAAGTGCCCGTAACGGCGTATCATTCGGGTGAGATTCTCAGTGAAGATCAACTGCCGATTAAATCGGTTGCGATGAGCACGTGTTTCAGGCGCGAAGCCGGCGCCGCGGGCAAGGATACTCGCGGGCTGTACCGCATTCATCAGTTCGACAAGGTCGAGCAGGTCATCATCGCCGAAAACGACGAAGAAAAAAGCAAGGCCTACCATCAGGAGATATTAGCCAACTCCGAGGCGGTGATGCAGGCTCTCGAATTGCCTTACCGCGTGGTCAATGTCTGTACGGGCGATCTGGGCAGGGGACAGGTCCAGAAGTATGACATCGAGGCGTGGATGCCCTCGCGCAACAGCTACGGCGAGACGCACTCTGCGAGCCGATTCTACGAATTCCAAGCGAGGAGAATGAACCTTCGCTACAAAACGGCCGGCAGAAAGAACGTCTTCTGTCATACGTTGAACAATACCGTCATCGCTTCGC
>JAGHBX010000011.1 GCA_021160785.1 Planctomycetota bacterium
CCCAGGCAGAACAGGTTACGCAAACAGCGATGATTAATAGAACGCAGATCTGTCGAGCAGACATAAATATGGTTCCTTCATTCAGGTATTACATATCTCATCTTACGCCAGAGACCTCCATATCCTGACTCATTGTCGAGCAATATACCAGCCTCCGACGCAGCCTTCAAAACATTTGTCCGACCACTTGTTCAGTCGCCCGCCGCGACGTCGCTGTACGATCCACCCGCCCCGGCCATACGAAACTCGTCGTGATAAAGCACGCGACTGCTCACCGCATCGCTCGCCGCCTCCGCCCGCTTCCAGCCCTTATAAAGGCCCATCTTAAAATAAGGCCCCTTGGCGTCATTAAACGCATTAGGGCCATGCTGATCGATCACCCGCCGGCCGTCCTTGAAAACCTCCAGCACCCCGTCCTTGCCATAAGACCATTTCACATGAACCACCCAGTCCGTCCACCGATCTCGTTCGTAAGGCCTCAGGTCGTAATGCTTGCTTCCGTCATACCGCCTCTTGCCTCCCTCGAACGTATTGCGCTTCGAATCCCAGCGATTCACAAAACCCCACCTGCCTCCGTTTGTCGACAGCGCCGCCACCGGATTACGCCAGTCCTCGGCGATCTTAAAATCCGGCACACCATGCCACTGCGCCACAATCTCCCAAAGCTTATCCGGCACATAATCGTCCGGCAGAAAAATGCTGAACCCGTACCAGTACTCCTTACCCACCTCGCTGCCGGGCCCGCTCACCTCCGTTCGATAGGCCACCTTGTCCTTATGCCGATCCAGTGACGTCTTCATCGCATACCTGCCCGCCCGAACGCACTCCTTCGATACGGCAGGAGAGTTCCCTGATATCCCCCAGCCTTTCAGACTGCCATCCTCGAAGTCGCTGGCAAACAGCAGCGACCGCTTCTCGCCGCCAACTCTCACGATCCGCAGTGCTATATCATCGCTATATTTCGGCCCCCCCAGTCGTTTCTGACCGCCGCCATGATCGAACACCTCACTCCTGGCGGTACCTCCCGTCTTCGTATCCACCCACTCGGCCCTGTACTTACCCTTCGACAACTCAATCACCAGGCTCGCCAGCCCGCCCCCATTGACATACACCGCATACGCCTTGCCCTTACGCGACAACGCCCGCACGGTCGTCTTCTTCGCAATCTCTCCACCCTTGATAACATCGTTGTCCGGTGACATTTTCACAAAGTCGAACCCATACATGAAGTCCCTCAGTATTCTCATTTGCCCGCGAAATACCTCCCCGCCTCCGCCCGGCGCATCGATCTTACCCTTGCCGTCTTCATGCCCCACATAAAACGAGTAATCCAGATTGTTATAAATTCCTCCGCCGGCAATAATAAAGTCCCACGCCTCCAGCCGATACGCCTTTGGCTCACTACCGGAAAATCCCGTCTCATTATCCCCGATTACCTTGTTCAGCCCATAGTTCTCCGCAACAGCGGCAGGGGGCTTGGCATAGTGAAAATTGAATATCGACACCAGCGGATCGCCGTCGGTAATCTTCTTCGTCTTATTCGCAATATTCTGAGCGATCAGATGCTTGACCTTCAACTCCTTCTCCGTCCTGGCAATAACCCGCGCAATATGCCTCTGCCACTCCAGCGTCACCCCGCCGAAATAAGGCTCATTGCAAATCTCATAATACAGATTGTCAAAACTCTTCAACTCTCGCACGATCCTGCGAACCATCTCATCCTGCACCGCCTGCAGCTTGGCATCTTTGAGCGTATAGACATCCGTCCGCTTCATCTTGCCGATCCCGTTGACGTTATTCGACGCATTCATCGGACTGAGATCCCACATCTCATCCTTATAGAACGGGCAAAACATCACCAACTCCACGACCACCCCCCGCTTATCCGCCTCCGCCACGAAATCACGCAGTCTTGCAAAATACTTCGCATCCCACTTCGTCAAATCGAACTTATTGCCCCCGTTTTCATACCCCGCCTGCCCGCTTCTGGCCCATGGACAAACAAGCTTCCCCTCCGCTGGCGCCAGCGTATTATTCCTGAGCTTAAACGCCCCCACAGGTTCGCAATAAGCCCCGCTGAACGTTCGCGTCAGATTCATCCCATCCCCGCCCAGCACCTTCAAATACGCCTTATAGTCGAATGCGCTGTTGAGAACCGCCCCATAGTGCTCGCCCGAAGTAATCAGAATCGCAGCTTCACCCCGCCATGACAAATAATGCGGATTCTCATCACATAACTTGACAGGCTCCCCCCCGCATAGAGAACCAGACACAAGCATCCCAACAACTATAAACCTTAGCATATCTCTCATTCACTTATCTCCTCAAATATTAACCCTCACACAAATCTCTGTCCCCTTACACTATTGGGAGGCTGCGAGTCAAGGAGATTACTCAGGAGACCGCACATGCTCTGTAGAATCGCCTAACCTACAAAGCCTTTTTGATCGAAATCTCCATTTTAGCATCGCTGCCCGTTTGCGTTTTGAGTTTTACTTTCAATACAATCTTCGACTCCTCGACGATCTGTGCATGGCGGTTGAGAAGGTAAACTTCCCCTTCCTTAACCACCGAAAGCACTTCGGCGTGAACCGCATGGCCATCGTAAAAAACCTGAATATCTTCAAGCGTCGTCGGCGTCTTGCCAGGGTTATCGAACCGCAGAAAATACTGCCCCGGCTGTTCGATAAACTTCGAGATATCAACTTCAACTTCTGCGTTACCCCTCTTGAACATTTTCGGCTCTACCGCCCGGCACCTCTGCCAACTGCTGCTCTCCTGCGGACTAAACAACTGCCACTCCTTGATCGACGGATAGTGATTGGACCTGAGCATATTGAGTCGCCAGTATCTGCCCCTTGCCGGCTCGAACTTGCCTTTATAATCGCCCCCCATCGTCGTACCGACCAAAGCAACCTCCCACCCGGCGTCTTTACTGCTGCGGTACTCCATCCGGAACTTCTCCGTCCTGTTCCACGGTTCATTGATGGCGGTCTCATTGATCGTAAAGTCCGCACCGAGATCAATCTCCACCCAGCATTCATACGGAGCCTTAACCCTCGTGCTCACACCCCACCATGTATCGGCATTGCCGTCGCAAATCTTGCCCGCTATATACGGCCCACTGTGTTCATCGCTGGCGCTGGCTTTGGCGCCTCGCGAAACCTCATCCTTGCGAATAGTTTTTTCATAAAGAAAGGTATTGTCCCCGTCAACAAAATACACCGTAAAATCGCGAACAATCGGCTCGTTAACATTCTTTGTAATCCTAAGCGAAATCGCCGTCGTCTCAACCGGCTCGAACACCACTATCCGCTTGCGTCCGACTGCCGTACCGTGGTTAACTTCGACCCAGCCGCCGTCCGCCGTGCGCGCCTCGACAACAAACTCGCGAATCCGGTGCCCCTGACGATAATCCTCCATAATCATAAACTGGTTTATTTTCGTTGGCTTACCGAACCTGATAGTATGAACAAGTCCACGCCCCTCAACCTGGCCCAATGGATCGCTAAACCTCCTGTCCAGTTCCTCACCGAATTCCTTATACAATGCCATATCCCCTTCAGGAATAAGCCCGTCGGTATTGGGTGTGCTATTAAGCAGAGTCGTGGCGCCTCGACCGGCAGATTGATAATAGAACCTTACCAACTCCTTGAGAGATTTGCGCTTCTTTTCCTTCTCCTTCGACCAGAACCAGTGATGGTTATAAAGCGTCGTATTACATTCCAGAGGCGCCCACGCATTGCCATCGGGGTCGCCATGCACAGCCGTGGAAACACCCGTATCGAGATCTTTCTTCCCAAGCGTATTCCACCCCGGATAAGGCGTATAACCCGCTTCGGTTCCAACCCAGCGAAGATTCGCCTGCTGACCCTGAAGATAAACAACGCTGTCACCGACATACTCATCAAAGACATCATCCAGCGGAACATAGCAGTTTCCATCAAACCACAACTCGATGATAATATCCCTGTGCCGAACAAGCATCTCTGTCCATTGAGTTTGCAATACCCGGTTGTATTCTTCCTGCTTTTTCGGATCCTTCGTCCTTCCACCCGAACCGATATGAGCACCCCATTGATCGTCACCCGGATAAATATACATCCCCAGTTTCAGCCCATGCCTTTTGCACGCCTTTGCAACTTCATCGACAAGGTCACCCTTACCGTCTTTCCATGCAATATTCTTAACACTGTAATCGGTCGTCTCAGTCTGCCACCAGCAAAACCCCCCCGTATGTTTCGCCACAAAAAGAATCTCTCGCGCTCCCCACAACTTCGCCGCCTCGCACCACTGATCGACATCAAGCTTGGGCAGCTTCATATCCTTCAAGTCGGTAGTGCGATTGTCATACTCCCGCCCCTGCCACGTACACGGATCGAGACAAACAAACATGATCCGCTCCTGCTCGTGATACTCATATTGAGCCGCATTAGGCCGGGATAGTTTCGCCACCGACTCCTTTGCACCTTCGGCTGTCTTGCCGAATACTTCAAAAGACACTGCCAACAAGCTGATAATAACCGGCGCCCACAGAAGAACCGCCTTGTTTTTCGTATCACGAAATCTGCGCGCCGTCAATTCATCCTTGAGCCGTTTCCATGTCCCCGGCATACTCATTTTCCATCTTCCTTCTTTTTGGATTTGCCTTTTCTACCGTCGAGCAGATGTTTTACCGCAAGGACCGGATGCTTTTTGATCATTCTCGGGCCGGCGTAAGCCATCACCTCACGGACCCTGTCGCGCATCTCGGGCTTGTAGCAGTGGATCTCACACTTTCTGCAAGGCCCCTTATCAGCACCGAAAGGGCACTTGTCAAGACGCTGATCGGCATAATCCAGAAGCGCCCGGCAGTTTGAACACAACTCACCCTTGCCGCTATCGTGCTTATCGGCACAGAATATCCCGACCATAACGGCGATGGTCTTTTTCTCGCGTTGCATTTTGTCAGGTCTCTTCGTCATCGATACCACCGTACCGCCGGCACTGAACCAAATCGCGGGCGGGATCCCGGCGCGCCGGGACTACGTACCGCCGGCGTCTCGCCGGCACTGAACCAATCTGAAATCTGATATCTCAGATTTGAAATCGACAATCGACAATCCGCTTGCGTCCCGGCGCACCGGGGTACAATCTAAAGTCACTCTCGGCCAAAGGCGTATACATATCCGTCATTACAGCCGACCACCACCAGGCCTGCCGCTACCGCAGGCGATGAGATTATCGCCTGGCCGGTTTCGTACGACCAGAGGCGCTTTCCTTCGGCGAGGGTAACGACGTACAGCCTGCCGTCCTCCGAGCCGAAGACCACCTTGTCGCCGCAGATGACCGGCGAACTGTCGACAGCGCCGTTTGTCTTGAACGTCCAGACCTGTTTGCCGTCGTCGCGGGATATGCAATGCAGACGATTGTCCCGGCCGCCGACAATGACAAAATCTTCGCCTATCGCCGGGGACGAAAAATACGCATCGTCGCTTTCCTTGTATTCCCATGCGACCTTGCCCGCCGCAATATCGATGCACATGAAAATGTTATCGTAGTTTCCCACATATACGCGCCGATCCAGAATCGCCGCCGAGGCCGCAATGTACGACCCCGTATCGACCTCACCCGCGCGGGCGCCGTCGGCTAACGACACGACATGAATCAGCGCGTCGCAGCCGCCAAAGACCGTTGTCCCGGCATCGAGAGCGGGTGAGCCGTTTATGAAGTTGTCGCTTTCGTAGGTCCAGACGACCTTGCCGTCGGCGGAGTTTAGACAGTACATATTGTAATCGTGGCTGCCGACGAGTATCCAGGTCTCTTTGCCGTCGGGAGACTTCGTCCAGTTTGCAGCACCGACGATCTCGGCGTCGGTTTCGTGCTTCCATCTGAGCGAGCCGGTCTTCGCGTCGAGGGCATAGAAAAACGTATCGTGCGAGCCGACATAGAC
>JAGHBX010000627.1 GCA_021160785.1 Planctomycetota bacterium
GTATAAATCCGTATCTCGCCTTTGACCGTCGTAATAACTTCCTCGCGCCAGTCGCCCATACAATCGACAACCACAATTACCCGGCCCTGGATCTTCTGCATCGGCTCTTTGCCCCAGTCGCGAACTGCGCCGGAGAGAACGACCTCCTTTTGCGGATCGGCGTCCCACCAGACGGCCCGTGGAGTGAGGCTTGTCGTTTCATGAAACTCGATAAGCTTTCCCTTTGCACTGTAAAGCCATCGCTGCTTAAAATCCCTCTCCCCGCCATAGACCTCTATCCCCTCGTACTCGGCGAGAATATCGCCCGCCATCCCCTGGCCGTGAATATGCTTTGTGGGCTTGTCATGCCCCCAGAGTATCCTCCCGGTGGCGGCGTCAACGACACAGAGGCCGTTCCTGTCGTTTTGGCGGCTTTCTAAGCCATAGTAAATTTCCAGTCCCGGATTGTCGGGGTCGATGTCCGCTACATAAACAAAATCCGGGTGTCCCAACTCAGTCGTCCACAGCCCTTTGCCGTTGTCGTCGATCAGCGCCGAACCCATGACCAGTTCATCTTTGCCGTCGGCATCGACGTCGGCTGTAATAAGCCCGTGCGTACTCTGACCGCGATACTTTTTGGCCTCCTGTTCCGTATTCCAGTACCAGATTCGTTTGAGATTCTTATCAAGCGCAAGCATCTTGATGAGTCCGTACGTCCCCCGCTGCATGATCAGCGACGGCGTTTTGCCGTCCAAGTATGCCACGGTAAGAAAGTTGCGCTGATAATAATTGTACTGGCTAAAACCATCCTTACTGAGCCAGTCACGTTTGGCCACAACCCTGCCTGTCTCGCCGTCTATTTTGACGAGATATTCAGGCCCCGTCGTCACGAGACCTTTCTCGTCGCGCGGATCGCCCTCGCCCGCCTTGCAGTAAACCTCCGCTTTGCCGTCGCCGTCGAGGTCGTAGACGATCCAGGGCGAGTACCATATCCCCGCCTCGATAGACCAGCCCATGTCGTATCGCCACATCATCTCGCCATTGGTTCGGTAGGCCTCGATCTTGTATGTTGTCGTGCTTCGTTTCCAGTAGCCGGGCTTCTGGTATGGGTCCGTGTTGAAGTTCGGCTGCTTGATTATGTATTCGAATTGCCCGTCACCGTCGAGGTCTGCTATGCCCACCTTCTGAAAATCATAGTCGCCGTCCAAAGGTATGCTGATATAGGGCTTGGCCCTTCCCGTCAGTTGAATGGCCGTCGTATCCAGCAAGGCCGACCTCGCCGCCGTGTCATCGCCCGAGTACCGGTACAGATCGTAAATGTATGTCTTGCCGCCCTTGACATTCTTGTCCACAAAGCAGGTTTTTGTATAGGAGCCTTTCGACGTCAGAGGCGAAAATACCAACTCGGAGGATTCCCCCTCGCCGCGCATAATCTGAAAAGCGATATCAGCCGCATCGTCCGCCAACAGCCGCCAACTCAAAAAAACCGACCCATCCGGCCGTTCCATCGCCACCAGAGACCGATTCAGCTTCTCAGCGCCATCGGCGCCGATCGAAATCACAAGAAACAAAGCAAAACAGAAAATGACGGCAAAATTAACCCGATCTTTCATAATCCATACCTCCTTCGCTTTGGTTGCCATTGGCGTTCTTAACACGAATGATCACCCAGATAAGGATACATCCCTAAGCGCCCAACGTCAAGGCAATCCACAAAATACTTTACATTGCCGGTGTCTGTGAGTATACTGACAGTCTGTTTGAAATTATTTTCCGGTTTTGATAATTGAAGGAGACACAAGATGAAGAGATCCCTCGGCAACACATTCCTGCTAACGTTAATCCTTACTACGACGCTAATCGCCGCCGAGCCTAAGCGGCATTCGGCTGTCAATCCGGCGCATCGGTTTAACTGGTGGGGAGCGCGGCATGAGGCGGTGCTGGAGCGTGTCGCCAAAGGCGACGTGGATCTGCTCATGATCGGCGACTCCATCACCCACGGCTGGGAGGGCGGCGGCAAGGAGATGTGGGCGAAGCACTATGCACCTCGAAAAGCGGTCAACCTGGGCTTTAGCGGCGACCGGACCCAGCATGTTCTGTGGCGGCTTGATCACGGCGAAATCGACGGCATCAACCCTAAACTCGCCGTCATTATGATCGGGACCAACAACTCAAACGGAAACGACAACACAGCAGAAGAAATCGCCGACGGCATCAAGGCCATCTGCAAAAAGCTGCGAAAAAAACTGCCCGAAACAAAAATCCTCATATTAGCGATCTTCCCCCGCGCCCCCAAACCATGTCCGCAGCGCGAAAAGAACGCAAAGGCAAGCGAGCTTGCATCGGAAATCGCCGACGGCAAGATGATCCACTACCTCGATATAAACAAGCAGTTCCTCACCGAGGACCAAACATTGACAAAAGAGATCATGCCCGACTTCCTCCACCCCAACACCAAAGGCTACGAAATCTGGGCAAAGGCAATGGAACCCAAAATCGCCGAACTAATGGGAGAAAAGAAAAAATAGGAATTTAGCCGCGAAGGGGCACAAGAGGCGCAAAAGGAATAATGGCAACATTTTAGCCAAGTGCA
>JAGHBX010000077.1 GCA_021160785.1 Planctomycetota bacterium
GGGCCAGAGCCGACATGGATATTCTCCGTCGGGAGCGTATGCCTTCTACGGGCGCGAGTTCGGCGGAACATCTCTGCCTATCGCATAGGGTGGACGCAAATAACTCCTGTCGTGCCCACACCCGTCCTGAGTTCATACTCTCTAAACACCGACCAGAGAAAGCCGATCAGTTCCCGGGCGATCGCCACGTTGGCTTTACACGACATCTTGCCGTGATTGATAAGATACCAGTACCGTCGTCGAAGCCGCCGGCCGGCGCGGTCGGCAATGTCAATGGCCGTAAGCGTATCGATGCCGTGGAAGCACCGCAGAATGCCCACGATTTCCCTGTAGGGCGACTTCTGGGCAAGAGCCGCCACTTCCTTGTCGAGAGAAGCCAGACGCTGCATGCAGTGCTGCAGTTCGGTAAAATAGATGTCGAACACGTCCCGCAGGCGCGACACGTCGAATTCCAGACTCCGCATCCAACAAAAATGCTTCTGCGTCCAGTGATCGCCATCGGTAAAGACATAGCCGTGGCGGGTCAGGAATTTGACAACCTGATGCTGGATACGTTTGAGATTGATCCGGGCCGCATCCCGACAGCGGACCAGGTCCCTGGCCGCCTCCTGTTCGCCGTTGGGGGCGTAGACCTCAGTGAGAAGACCGGCCTTGAACAGACCCAGAAGCTTCAGAGCATCGCGGTGATCCGTCTTGACCCGATCCCCGGGCTTTGGTGGGCACAAGCGACGGGGCGATGACGCTGCACGAGCAGCCCAGCGCTTCGATGCGACGCTTCAGCGTGAAGCCGCACACGCCGGCTTTGTAGCAAAAACGGGCCTCGCCGGGCGATTGTTTGCCGACGCGCTTAACGAGTTTGCAGATCTCGGCGGGCGTGTTGCGGATGGTAAACCTCGCAATCTCCTCGTGCCCGGGATAATTTACTGCGACTGTGTGTTCTTTTTTGTGTGTGTCCATGCCAACATAGGTTATACTTGTGTTTACGACCGGCTCCTTTCATTGTATGCGGCTCTGTCGCCGCAAGGTGATAACCCGCGACTACCGGCGGCTACGCACCGCCTTGTCGCATGCACCTGTTTATCAGATCATGACGACCTTTGCAATCAGGCGCCGGTCGTTCCATATTTTCTACACCTTATAAACGTGGCAGGTTCGGCTGTTCTTTGTGGCGCACGACCGAAGGCGCAGCGGCGAAATAGAATCGGGACAGAGAAAAGGAGATTACTTTGAGTAAAGGCGATCTTAATCGGCGCGGCTTTTTGAAGATGATGGGTCTGTGCTCTGCATCGGTGCTTATGGGTGGATGTGCAGAGGCGGCTTTGAAAAAGACGTCGAAGAGGCGACTTCCTAATATAGTATTCATCCTGGCCGACGATCTCGGTTATGGCGATGTCAGATGTTACAATCCCGAGTCGAAGGTCGCCACGCCCAACATCGACAGGCTGGCCGGCGAAGGAATAACTTTCACCGACGCACACAGCCCTTCGACTGTCTGCACGCCGACTCGCTACAGCCTGCTCACCGGGCGCATGGCCTTTCGTACGGGCAAGGGCGGCGTCTTCACCGGAGCCGGCGGGCCATGTATGATCGAGAAGGGACGTCTCACCCTGCCGCAGATGTTGCGCGATAAGGGCTACGCCACGGCGTGCTTCGGCAAGTGGCATGTCGGGCTGACTTTCTTCGACAAGGAAGGCAAGCCGATCAATAAGAGCGGTCTCGATGCCGTCAAACGAATCGATTACTCGCGTGCCATTCCGGACGCTCCGATACATCGCGGATTCGATCGGTTCTTCGGCACGGCGTGCTGTCCGACGACCGACTGGCTCTATGCCTGGATCGACGGCGACCGGATCCCCGTTCCTCCCACCGGCATCGTGGATCGCAGCGAGCTGCCCAAACACCCCTATTCGCGGGACAATCGCCCGGGGATGATCGCGCCTGATTTCGACCTGGAAGAAGTTGACCTTGTCTTTTTGGACAAGAGCAAGAAGTTTCTTGCCGAGCATGTCAGGTCCAATCCCGACCAGCCGTTCTTTCTTTTCCACTCGACCCAGGCCGTCCACCTGCCGTCGTTTGCCGCCGATCGGTTCAAGGGCAAGACCAAGGCCGGCCCGCACGGCGATTTCATCGCCGAACTCGACTACGTCGTCGGTGAATTACTGAAAACCCTGGAGCGTCTCGGAGTTGCCAACGACACATTAGTGATGTTCTCAAGCGACAACGGTCCGGAGGTGACGAGTGTTATCAACATGCGCGCCGACTACGACCACGACGGCGCTCGTCCGTGGCGGGGTATGAAGCGCGATCAATGGGAGGGTGGCCATCGCGTACCTCTTATCGCACGCTGGCCAGGAAAGATCAAACCCGGCACGGACACCGATCAAATGACGTCGCTTACCGACATAATGGCGACCTGCGCCGCGGTCGTCGGCGCTAAACTGCCGAATGAGACCGCCGAGGACAGTTACAACATGCTGGGCGTGCTGTTGGGCAAACAGAGCGATAAACCCATTCGCAAATACCTCATCCAGCAGACCATGAGTCTCCGCCTGTCGATTCGACGCGGTCAGTGGAAGTATCTCGATCACAAGGGATCGGGCGGCAACAGGTACGACCGTGGGGTTCTGAAGCGTTACGCCCTGGTCGACACCGCACCGGATGCGCCGGGTCAGTTGTACAATCTGCAAACGGACCCCGGCGAAACAACGAACCTGTATTTTGAGCACCCTAAAATCGTTGCAGAGTTGAAACAGCAATTAGATAAATACAAAGAAGCCGGCCGAAGCGCACCGCTTCGGCAGTGAGCGACTTGTCGGGGAGACAAACTATTTGCCCTTGAGGAAGTGCTTTGCCATTCTGGGCGGGCGGTGCATTAGGGCTGTGAAGTGATAGACCAGGACCTTTTCGATTTCGTTCATTGTTGGCTGCGAAGCGTCTTTGATGAGCTTTAGTTCATTCAGACAGCGGGCGACGTTTTTGGTGAGTCGGATCTTGTCGACGAATGTCTGTTCGCAGTCGCAACAGATCAGGCCGTTGGCGGTGGAACTGAAGTATGCTTCGGGCCAGTTGGCATCGAATGCGGTGTTGCAGTTTGCGCATCGGGCCAGTACGGGCCTTGTTCCGATGTCGTTTAGCAGGGTGAGTTGAAACAGCACCAGGAGGCCCAGGGCGCCGAAGTCGTCGGCGCTTTGCTGGACATCGCAGAGAAACCGATGGAACGAGTCGAAAAGCTCGCTGTGGGCATCGTCCTGCTGCATGAAAGCGTCAAGCAGTTCGGCTGCGAAGAGGGCGCAATTGAGTGCGGAGAGCTTTGTTCGCAAGGGTCTGAAGACGGGTCTTTGCTCAAACTCGGTCAGCGTGGCGAGCTTGCCGGTGCGACTGGGGGCATAAACGATATCGCCGAACGAGAAGACTTCGATGGCTCCTTCGAAGGGGGACCTTGGTCTCTTGGCGCCTTTGGCGATAGCGGCGATCTTGCCGGAATCTTTGGTGAAAAGCGTTACCACCTGGGAAGTCTCCGAATAGTCAACGGTACGCAAACAGATCGCCTGGTCTCTGGTCAACATGGCATTAGTCTGCTTTCCCGGTTGCCGGAGGCTTGCTGATTCTCAGCCGCTTTATTCTCCTGGCCTCTGCGGCCTTTACGTTGAAACTGATATTATCATATTCGAAACTCTCGCCCGTCTTGGGGATATAGCCTAAATACGAGAAGACGAACCCGCCGACTGTGTCGTAGTCTTCGTCCTCGGGCAACTCAAGGCCGAACTGGTCGTTGAGATCGTCGATGTACATGCGGGCGTCGATTTCAACGGTGCTCTCGTCGATCCTGTCCATCTCTTCGGGCGGGGTCTGCTCGTATTCGTCTACGATCTCGCCGACGAGTTCTTCGAGTATGTCCTCGATGGTTACAATGCCGGCGGTTCCACCGTATTCGTCGAGTACAACTGCGATGTGCAGCTTTTGGTTCTGGAACTCATGGAGCAGGACTCGCAGGGGTTTGGTTTCGGGAACGAAGTATGCCTTTCTGATCTTGTCGCGGAGTTTGAATTTTTCTTCGTCCTTGCCGATCTCGGAAAGAAGGTCTTTGGCGTAAATGAGGCCGATGATGTTATCGA
Organism: Planctomycetota bacterium; assembly: GCA_021160785.1. GTDB lineage: Bacteria > Planctomycetota > Phycisphaerae > Sedimentisphaerales > Anaerohalosphaeraceae > B28-G16. Next base: position 4,116 of record JAGHBX010000077.1, read on the forward strand.
TATTCTTTTCGTAGACGGGTATGCGGGAATGGCCCGCCTGGGAAATGGTTTTCAAAACGGTGGGCAGGTCGGTGTCGACCTCCAGCGCAATGACGTCTGTCCGGGGCGTCATGATCTCTTCGGCGGAAGTGTCGCTCAGTTCGAGGACGTTTTCGATCATCTCAAGCTCCTCCTTGTCGACGACGCCCTCCATCCTGCCCTGTTCTACGATACCGAGAAGCTCTTCCTGTTTCTCTTCCTGTTCCTGATCGGGTGTCGTTTCGCTCACACCGGCCAGCCGCCGGACAAATGCGTCGTGCAGGTCCATCAGATACAGCAAAGGCATCGCCAGCCGGGCGGATATTTCAAGTCCAAGCCGAGTCCGCGCAAGAACGCTTTCGCCTGCGTACTTCGCCCATGAATACGGGACGGCAAAACTGAATACTACAAACAGAAAAACAGCAATGAAGAAGATCGGGATAATACCGAATTTCTGAGCGGTCAGCAGATTAACCAGGACAACCAGGATGGCGATATTGGCGATGAGCCGGAGAAGCAAGCAGGCGACGATGAATTTCTCGGTTTTTTCGACAAAGGCGTTAAGACGGCTCTCCTTATTGGCCTCCTTAAAGGCCTCCTGCAGTTTCACGAAAGAAAAAGTGCGAAGTGCAAAGCTGTTCAGAGAGTAGAATAACGACACTCCGGCCAGAAGAACAATCCCCAACACCGACCATCCAACATCATCCACTTGATTGTTTCCTTTTAACAATTAACTCTGTTTATCGAACACTTTTCCGAAACCGGCCTCTTGCAGTATCTCGTCTTCGGTGCGGTGCATTTCGGCGCTTTCTTCGGCCGCAGCGTCATCGAACCCGAGATTATGCAGCAAACCGTGCGTAATGTAAAGAGCCAGTTCCGCCTGGAGCGTATGCTTTTGGGCTTTACTCTGCCGGGCCGCCTCGTCGGCGTTGACCACCAACTCGAAGCAGCGTGCCGTGTCGGCGGCGTCCGACAAATCGAAGCTGATTACGTCGGTTTTCTGCAACTTGTTCAGAAAATCCTTGTTGACTTTTCTTATTGTGTCGTCGCCAACGACAGCGATACCGACCCGGGCGTTTTTCAAGCCGAATCGACGACAGACGGACCGAGCCAGGGCCTTTAGCCTCTCGAC
>JAGHBX010000362.1 GCA_021160785.1 Planctomycetota bacterium
ATCTGGAAGTGTTTTAGCGTTTACAGACTCAGACTGCCGCCCGGCGAATACATGGATAAGAGAAGGTATCGATGCGCTCATTTCCCAATCAGCGGACTTGGCTGGTGGAAATGTTGAGTTTGTTCTTTCCGACAAGAGAACCGCGGCGGAGATGTATGATTCAATCACTCACATTCAAGTTGAAGCGGGTATTAGAGAAGGCAAGGGCTGTCCTACCGCCAATCTTTTTGCCAGAGCACAACTCTTTGAGGAAATGGGGTTGTTTGGCGCTACCCTGACATCGGGTGGCGATTATATCTGGACGAACAAGGCGATTCGGAATGGACACTTGGCGGTTTTCGCGCACAGGGCGATTGTCAAGCATCCAGCTCGCAGTCTCAAATCACTTATCAAGAAGCGGTGGCGGACGGGCGGGGGAGCCCTCGAGTACTGGCGTAAGGCGGGTCTTGCCTGGTGGAAGATACTGCTCTTGATCCTGCGGATGCTGCTTCCGAGGCGGTTTTCCATGCTGAAAAAGGCGGTCAACGAGCGGGGAACGCACGATATGCACCGCAAAATCCTGCGAATATGGGGTATTTCATATATATGCACCCTCACAACTCTTCTTGCGATAACAGCGTCCCTCATCCGGCTGACGGCCGGACAAGGCGCGAGGCAAAAAAAGTCGCAAAAAAATAAAAAAAGTATTGCTTCTGAGTGAAAAGCGGTTAAACTGGTATTTATCGGTAACTTCGATCAAATAGAGGAGTCATATATTTGCCTGAGGGCACGAAAGGAGAGGAGTATATGCAATTACGTATCAGATTGTATGTCACAATGGCTGTGATTGTTGGGTCGATTCTTGGGGCAGCAGGGGCAGGGTATGCAGAATGGACTGAGCCGGTCTGTCTCACTGAGCTTAACGACTTTGGGGCAACTCTGGTGGCAGCCGAGGCAAGTCTCTCTGCGGATCAGCTTATTATCTGTTTTATCAGAGACGGTTACCTCTGGGAAGCTTGGCGACAAGATCCTCACGGTTCATTTACAGACGAACGTGTTGTCAGCGAACTTGGTTCCGGTCCAACGACAATACGCGACTCGTGGATTTCTATGGATGGTCTCAGGCTGTACTATGCCGAAATACTTAGCCTGAATGGAAAGATGCAACGTGTAATAAAGCTGGCCAAGCGAGACAGCATTCCCGAGTTATGGGTGGAGAACAAGACTTTTCTTGAAATTCACGTCAATGGCATAATTGACGCAAGCCCGGCCCTTAGCGGTGATGAACTTACAATGATATGGTATAGTCAAAGATATGTGGGCGACCCGTACGTAAAAACATATATTGCAGCACGTTCAAGCAAAGACGCCCCATTTTCAAACATTAGAGAAATTCCCGAGCTAAGCACTCGTCGTGCAAGGCATGCACATCTTTCTCCAGACGGTCTCACTGTTTATTTTACTGGGGCCAATGCGGAAACCGGCATAAACAACATTTTTAAGGCTGCTCGCGAATCCCTCGACGCACCTTTCACTAATTTCGAGGTTCTCGATGGTATTTGCGGGCCGGACCGAAATGCGAGTCGACCTTGGCTCAGTCCCGATGAAAAGACGATTTATTTTAACGGTCGCCGTGGTGAAACTCTCGATGAAATCGGTATTTTCGTCTCTTACTGGATCGATGATCCTTATGATGTGGCTGTTGAGAGCATTGCCGCTGCAATTGCGGCCAAGCGCGAAGCTATTGCGGTTATTACTTTGGGCATGGACAAGGAACGGGCGGCACTGGAGGCGCTCAATGAACTGCGGGCAACCGGCGAAGTGAAACTGGTGAATATCCGCAAGACCAAGATCCAGATTTTCCATGCGATATGGCGTCAGACCAGGGCAATGGCCGAACTTAAAAAAAGTATCCGCTACCTGGAGAAGTCTTTGGAAGAGCTTGAGTCCGAAGGCGCCGGCAAGCCGGGCAAAAAACCCGACCAGCCCGCACGTAAACCAAAGAACCCAAAGGCTTTGCTGGCCAGGTAAGACATTAAGAACTCTATCGAGGCCCGCATGGCTCCGGAAAACCGATGCCGCCAGGGCATACGGAACGGCGATTTGAAAGGCGTGATTGATCCGATCACGTCTTTTTCTATTATGGCTTGCGGCAGAGGAAGATGCGTGCATCTTCGATCCTCATCCGGGCAATGTCTTCGGTGGCGATGAAATCCTGTGGGCGGATACACTGGACATCGAATCCGGTCTTGTTCAGCCGCTGTTCAATATCCGGTCCATAGCATCGCAAGTGGTCATGCTGGCCGTAGATACGCTCGCGCTCGGCGGGAGTGGCGGCGGAGGGGTCCTGGAAAGTCTGCTTTGCAGTGATGGGAACCGCAACGATTGCGCAGCCTCCGTGCTTGAGAACGCGGTAAAGTTGTCGCATGGCTCGCATATCGTCGGGCACGTGTTCGAGCACATGGCTGCAGTGGATTATGTCGAATGTGTTGTCGGGGTGCTGAATGTCGGTGATGTCCATCTGCACCATCGCACGGTCGGGGTTAATGTCGGCGGAGACGTATTCTACAGCAGAAATTTGTCGGTATCGATCTTCAAATAACCGCTCGGGCGCAAAATGCAGCATCCTGCACGGTCCGGCCTCGAACATATCCTTCTTATGATCAAGAAAAAGCCACATGAACCTGAACCGCTCCAAAGACCCGCAAACAGGACAACGCACGTCAGGACGACGGTCGGCGCCGTGAGTCCTGAATGAGCGGACACGACTGCGGCAGATCGGGCAATAACGTCTGGATCCGAAAAACACCGCCTTTCGAGTCAGGATCAACAGCTTCAAAGCCGGTCCCTGCAGCGGTTTCGGTAAGAATGTTCGTATAAGTCCCACAATTATCCTCTTGGAGCACAGTCGGTAATCTGATTATTAGACGCATCATATCATATATAAGTCCGGCGCTGCAACATATTTCCGTTATCGACCAATCCAGACGATGACCATTTGGGGCGTATGCTTTTTTGTTTCATAATTTGTGCAACGCCTGTAAGATAGCAACGAGATATGTCTTGCGAATTGCTGGTTGTTCGGGATTTGAGAAGATGGCAGATAAGGTCGACAGGTTAAACATAATCTTTATGGCGCATGCTCATTATCCACATGGCATGGCAATGACCCGGAGGCTGCAGAATTCCATCGATTATCTCAAGGCGTGCGACGGCGTTGAGGTCAGGGTTCTGGTTCTTCGGCAGGGTCGCGTCAGACTTGGCGACAGCGAACTGTGCGGCGTGCATAAGGGCGTCGAATATGTGACGATCGGGGGCGATATCACGTCGGGCATTAGTGCCCTGATCAAGGGCCCGAAGTACTTCTTTGACGGCATGGCGTACATCAGGAATAATCGCAGGAAAGACTATAAAAATGCTCTCTATGTGTACGGCTATCCGAGTACGGACAATATGCCGATGCTCATTGTCGCCAGGCTGTTGGGTTATAAAATGGTGTTCGACATCGTAGAGGACATCGCCTATCAGAAAAGCGCAACCGATGTGTTTGCCCGCCTGAAGCACTTCTCACAGAGAGCGTTTTTCAAGACGCTGCGAGTGTTTGCCGATGCGGTTCTGGTGGTGTCAAAACACCTCGAGCAAAGAGTAACGCGCATCGCAAAGGGGCGTTTCGATGTGATCGACTATCCGATCTCGGTGAACTTTGACAATTTCAGTTCTTCACCACAGCCGTTTCATGATCCTGTCCGTTTCTTTTACGGCGGAACGTTCGCCGACAAAGACGGCGTGGAGAATCTGATTGCCGGGTTCGAGGATCTCTGCGGCCTGCATGACAACGTCAACCTGGTGCTCACGGGCAAAGGCAGCAAAGAACATATGGACGCAATCCTGAGCATAATCGCCGCCTCGGCGCATCGAGAAAAGATGCTCTACAAAGGATATCTGCCTGACGAGGATTTCTACAGAGAGCTCAACGCAAGCGATGTCCTTTGCATGACGAGGAATGTTTCGGCGTTTGCCGATACCGGTTTTCCATTCAAGTTAGGCGAGTATCTGGCGACGGGCAGGCCGGTTATTGCCTCGGATGTGAGTGATGTGAGCCGGTACCTGACCGACGGCGAAAATGCCCTTCTCATCGAGCCCGATTCGGCGCCTGCCATTACCCGGGCAATGGAGCGGCTGTTAGCAGGCCGCGGCAAGGCGCAGGATATTGGCATCGCCGGCAGGGCGGTTGCAAAGGCCAGTTTCGATTCGAAAGTCTTAGGCGAGCGGCTCAGGAAACTTTTGATTGATTTATGAATAAGAATGAATACACAATAA
>JAGHBX010000646.1 GCA_021160785.1 Planctomycetota bacterium
AAAGCCACGCGGTTACTTTTGGACGATGAGGTTTTCTTGCCATCGAAAAGCGAGCATGAGGTTAACATCACCACCGCCGCCAAAACCGCCATGCCGTAAAATGCCTTTGATGTTTTCATAATATCTCCAATGCTGTGAACGTGTCAGATTTAAATGGTTTAACAACTGTGCTTATCCATTCCGATTATACTTACTACTACCTATGCCAGTCCGGGGCTCGCATGCTGATTGTTTCGGCGAACAATGGTTTGCGGCGGAAATCCTCGGGCTTGTAGGAATCGTTTTTCGGGTCCGCCTTTGCCCAGCGCGAATGATGCCTCCCGTAGTAGGTGCCGTAGAACTGGTAGTTGGTGTCGACCCAGCGGCTCAGGATCATCAGTTCATTGTTATTGAGCATCTTTGAGTGGTCATCCTGTGTGTTTTTGGCATGAGTCGGGTCGGTCAGCAAATTGATGATCACGCTGTTATGACTGCCCATGGTCTTCGGGGAGACTGTAGCGCCGTTGTAATTGCCCTGGTCGCCCCGTTTGAATGTTGTAAATTCCGAGACGATGGGGCCGGCTAATTGCTTCCGGCAAAGCTCCTCGTAGGAAGCGTTGTAATAAACGGTAAGATCGCCGGTCAGCTTTAGACCGCCGTCCGGATCTTCATTGCCGTGGCATGAAATACATTTGGCATTGAAGATGGGCTGAATGTCGGTTGGGTAATGAACCACCTGCTGAGCCAGTCCGTCGCCGCCGTTTTCAACGAGATCGCACGGCTGAGGCTGTGGCGTACTCGGCGGACGTGTCATGGCGATGAGTGTCTTCCCCGCGACCGAATCGGGGGTGTGATTGTTTCGGCCGTGGCAGCCCACACAGGAGCGTATCTCGCCGGGACGGTAATTGACATAGGTCCTCTCGCGCTGGATTTCCCTGAAATTTTCATCCAGGGCCTGATAGAAGATGTTGCGGTTGGCGGGGACTTTGAAGCAGGCCGAGCCGTCTTTTTCCACGGGCACGATACCCCATTGCACTCTCGGCCACAGCGCGGCCTTCCAACTGCTGCTGCTTGTTGCAGAGCCCCACCTTCTGCCCGTATCCCAGTAACGCGGTATCGCTTCGTTAATCCGCAGCCATTTCACCTCGCCCTGCTTAACGCCCTCCATGCCCTGATAGACATTTTGCAGGATACACAGGGCTTCATTGCCGGCCACATACTCCGGATGCTGGAAAGTATGTATCTTCGGAGGGACTTTGCGGGCCGCTAACGGTGTCGGATGCCAGAGGGACAACTCGGGATCCTTGTGAACGAGACGATGATTTTCCTCGGTATCGATAAGGTATAGCGCATAAGCATTGGGGACATTCTTATAATGATCCGCCGCGTTGACCTTGTATGAAACCAGAAAGCTGTTTTCGCTGACGGGCCATGGATGCGTGTACAGATGTCCGCTGGTTCCGTTTTTGTCGTGTACGTATTTGCCGTCTTCCTTGAGGAAATACCAGCCCGGTTCGGTTCGGCGTTCGATGAAGACCTGGGGCGTGATATTTGTAACGGCGTATCTGTCGTCGAATTTGACATAGCCGGCTTCGTCGGGGTCCGGGCCGCGTTTGCGGATTGGTCTCTGCAAGTCAATCAGCATAATCGCACCCAGACAGCCACCCTGCGGAAAGTGGCAGGTGCCCACGCAGACGATGCGATCTGGATCTCCGGGCATAGCCTGGGGGTACATATACACTGTCGTGGTGTCGTCGGTTACGCCGTAGAGCTCCTGGGGCATGGTCCCGTCCGGATTCATCGACCAGATCGTCTTGCAGACACGGGCGCCTTTATCGATATACTCCCAGCGGTGGTACATTACTCGCCCGTCATCCAGAACCACGGGGCAGAACTCGCTGACCGGGCTCTTGGTCAACTGTTCGAGATTCGTGCCGTCGGCATCCATGCGATGTAGGGTGGGCGCCACCAGCGCAGCGGACCCGCCACAGAGGATCGTGTGTTCGCTGCGAGTTGAAGAGAACATGATTTTGCCGTCCGGCAGATAACACGGATGGATATCGTCGGTGTGCCATGGCTTGCCCCAGCGAGCCACCTTCTGGGCTTCATCGGCCGGAGCATGCGAGATTTGGCGCAGCCCCGTCCCGTCGACGTTCACCTCCCATATCCGAAAACCCGCCTCCGGATTCTCCCGAAAATCAAAGATGACTTTGGCGGCGTCGAAGGACAGGCTGATCTTGCCGAGAAACCCTTTGCCCCCCGGCATACTCGCTGCCGTGACGACCGGTCGCTCCTGCCTTGTACGAACGTTATAGATATAAATACCGTTGTCGGCAAGAAACCGGTCTTTGCTGGCGCCGTTATTGATATCGGTGTAATAATGATTTGACGAATACGGCTTGCGTTTCACGAAAATAATTTCATCAAAGCCCAAATCGTCCGGACTGACCGCGGCCGTTGCCGGATCAACCATGGTCAGCATCAAAACCGCAACCAGAATCCCCATGAAAATTCGCATGATAAAGCCCATCCTGCTCAATAAAATGTACATAATCCACTCTATCCGACATAAACAATACTATCAGAAATTCCTTACATTGTCCATACCTTCCTTGGCAAACAGCAGATAGCTGTGAACACCGTATTGAGCCGCCTTATCGATATTTCACTTTGCGTGCTCAGCTCCTCTCAGCCGACGCCACCAACGACAAGACCATGCACACAAACCAACAACGAGACATCAGCCCTATCCTTTGACCCACTGTTCATACACCCGGTCCAGGGCCGCCTCTTTCGGATCGCCGGCGTGAAGCGCAACTCTATACCTCAGCCTGAGAGTCTGCCCCTTCTCCAGTCGCCACGGCCCCTGCGTTTGCCGTGATAGCTGCACCACCTGGCCTCCTTGCCGTATGTACCCTTGGCGCCCACGCCGCTGGCGGAGTTGGCCAGCACTCCGCCATAAGGCGGTGATATGTCCGAAGCGGCTCGAATCGCAAAGAACGAATGCTTCGCTTTTTTAACCTCGACATCCTCGGTCGCGGTCAGCTTGAAATCGCAGTCGATACACCACAATCGATTACTCATCACCGTCACGACAAACCTGCGCTCATCGCTACTTCTTTAAAGACTGTATTTTCAAGGGGTTACGTCTCATTCGCGGATTTTGGCTGTTTTTTGTGACATATTTGTTATTGGGAGTGTATAATGTTACGATTATGTAATATGATTTGATCTGATTGACGAAAAGGGAGCGTGTTTTTATGGTGCGTGGATCGACGAAAGATAAAACGGCCTTGGGTGCAGCCTCCGAATCCGCTAATGTTCGGGAGTTGGAGACGCTGTATAATATCAGCCAGGTTCTGATTACGGGGGGCAGTCAGAGGCAGATATTAGCTGAGGTGCTGGATACGCTTGACAGCGACCTGGGGATGGAGCGGGGGGTGATAACGCTGCTTGAGCCGGGTTGCGATGAGATCACGATTGAGGTGGCGCACAATCTTCCGGAGGCGCATCGGCGAAAGGTGCGTTACCGGATGGGCGAGGGGGTAACGGGCCGCGTGATGCAGACGGGTAAGGCGATGGTGGTGCCCAGGGTTTCGCAGGAGCCGTTGTTTTTGGACCGGTTCGATCGCAAGGAAACCAATAAGGGCGAGATCAGTTTCATCTGCGTTGCGATATCGATCGGCAAGGAGGTGATCGGGGCGATTTCGGTTGACAAGGTTTTCGATGAGGGCGCATCGCTGGAAGAGGACAAGCGGTTGCTGAGTATTGTGGCGAGCATGATCGCAAACGATGTGAGCATCCGTCGCGAGGCGGCGATGCAAAACCGCCTGTTGGAAGATGAGAATATCCGGCTGCGTCACGAACTGGCCGATCGGTTTCGGCCTGAGAATATCATCGGCAATTCCAATGCGATGCGGGATATGTATCGTCAGATCCATCAGGTCGCCTCAAGCGATACGACGGTGCTGATACGCGGCGAGAGCGGTACGGGCAAGGAATTAGTGGCGCATGCGATTCATTATTCGTCTCTGCGGGCGAAGGGTCCTTTTGTGAAGGTCAACTGTGCTGCGCTCAATGAGAATCTGCTGGACAGTGAGTTGTTCGGCCATGAGAAGGGGGCTTTCACCGGCGCGATCCAAAGTCGAAAAGGGCGAATCGAAGAGGCAGGCGGCGGCACGCTGTTCCTTGACGAGATCGGGGAGTTTTCGCCGGTGACGCAGGTGAAGCTGCTGCGGGTGCTGCAGGATCGCCAGTTCGAGCGGGTGGGCAGCAACAAGACGCTTCGGACTAATGCGCGGATCATCGTGGCGACGAATCGGGACCTCGAAGCGGCGGTGCAGGATGAGCGGTTCCGGCAGGATCTTTATTACCGTATCAATGTGTTTCCGATATTCCTGCCGCCGCTTCGTGAGCGTAAGGATGATATTCTGCAGTTGGCGGATTTCTTCGTGGAGCGGTATGCGGCCAGGATGGGCAGGGATGTTCGGCGGATCAGTACGCCGGCGATCAATATGATGGTTGCGTATCATTGGCCCGGCAATGTGCGGGAACTGGAGAACTGTATCGAGCGGGCGGTATTGATCAGCACGGACAACGTGATTCACGGTCATCACCTGCCGCCGACGCTGCAGACTTCGGACGCCTCGGATACGATCGGGGCGGGATCGTTGGAGGAGCGGGTAAACCTGTTTACGCGGGATCTCATCGTCGACGCCCTGAAACGCTGCAACGGCAGCCTGGCGGCGACGGCGCGGGATCTGGGCACGACGGCGCGGATTATCCGGTACAAGGTCAAGGAGTTGGATATCGATTACAAGCGATACCGACGGGAAAAGTAGGGCTGTTGCGGTTGATTCAATCCTTGAATTATCGGCTTGTCGGCGTTATAATCATAGTGTGATTTGTTGTTCATTATGGAAGAGAAAAGCTATGAAATACAATGTCTCTGCAAAGGCCGTTGGGATAACAACCATAATCCTGTTGCTGGCTCCGGCGAATTTCGTCGCACCAGCCGCTATGGCGGCGCCCGCAAAATCCGACTCGCAACACCTCCTGCAAATGATCGACGCACCGCTGCTTTTCGTTAAGAGGCACTCATACCAGGGAATACACATCTACGACACTTACTACCAGTGGCATCCGGGCGGTGGAATATACGTCCTCGAAAATCCAACCGCGCCGTCCAAAGAGCGAAAGATTCGTCCCGTAATCGATCCGACCACGCCCGAAACGCTTGGCGAAGGCGTCTATACCGATCCGGAGCTTTCATGGGACGCAAAGAAAGTTCTCTTCTGTTTCAAGGGGACACCAAAAGGAAACACTTCAATCTTCGAAATCGGAATCGACGGAGCGGGCCTGAAACGACTGACAAAACCCGAACTGTGCGTTGGAGCATGCGGAAGAGAACCCAGCTACCACGACGTAGGCCCCGCATATCTGCCTGACGGAAGAATCATCTTCACTTCCACAAGACTAAACGGCCTGGTGCCGTGCAACAATACCGCCGTGGACATTCTCCACGTAATGAACGCCGACGGTTCGGACCTCCACTCCATTTCGGTCAATAATGTAAACGAGTTCGACCCCTCGATCCTCCCCGACGGCAGAATCCTCTATGGGCGATGGGAGTATGTCGATAAGACCGCCCTGACCCAGCAATCGCTTTGGACCATCTATCCCGACGGCTCGAATGAGACGGCCTTCTTCGCCAACAACCTTGTGCGTCCCGAAGCGTTTCTCGATGCCCGTCCGGTTCCCGGTTCGGCGAATCTCATCGCCAGTTCGCTGACCCGTCATAACTCTACGCCGAGAGGAAGCGTTGGAATTGTAAATGTGCATCTGAGCAAGAACGACCCGGCTGCGATCGCCAACTTCGAACATGCCGAGGACCCGACGATAGACACCGGCAACTCCTGCGAACCCTGGCCTTTGTCAAAGGATGTGCTTTTATTCAGTGGCAGACCCAAGGGCGCAAAACGAAACTGTATCGAAATCAAAGACCGAAAAGGAAGAAGAATTACGGTTCTGTCGGATCCCGATATTTCACTCCATTCACCAATACTTGTAAAACCGAGGGATATCCCCCCGGTGCTCGAACGGCAAATCGACCCGGAACAAAACACCGGCGCCTTCTTCGTCCAGGACATCTACAAGGGTTTGACAGGCGTAAAGCGAGGCGAGGTGAAATGGCTTCGCGTCATAGAAGAGACCTCGCGGGCAAGCGTTTCTCGCGATGTCGGCAAGAACCCGTACAACCAGACTTTTCTCCTAAGCGCCGCACTTGCCTTCAGCGTCAAGAATTACCTCGGCGTCGTACCCGTCGAACCGGATGGATGCGCATATTTTCGGGTCCCCTCCGGGCGGGCAATTTACCTACAGGCACTCGATGAGAACGGAACTTTGATCCAGAGCATGAGAACTTTCGTGCAGGCCTCACCTGGCGTAACACGATCGTGCATCGGATGCCACGAACACAAATACACCGCCGCTGTGAATACCGGAAACAAGAAAATCCTCCATCGCAAACCCGCAAAACTCATGCCCGAATCATGGGGTTCCGGCTTCATGGACTACCCCACAATGGTCCAGCCCATACTCGATGAACACTGCATAAAATGTCACGGAGAAAAAAGCGGCATCGCCGCCGGACTCGACCTTACCGGAGGATGGACAGAGCACTTCAGCATCAGCTACGAAAACCTTGTCAACAGAAGAAGAACCCAGGTCACCGCCGACCTGATCGCCGGCATCGACTGCATGAACGGAACGTCAAGATGGAATGCACAGATTTTTCCCCCGCGTTCACACGGAAGCGGCGCCGCTCCATTAGCTAAATTACTGATCTCCGGCCACAAAGGAAGAATCAAAAACCTCTCCAGACCCGAACGCGACCTTATCATGGCGTGGATCGACACAAACGGACTCTACCACGGCACATGGGACTACACGGACAACGGCTGCAGAATCGACGCATGGACCGAAACAAAAAACGCACTCGTAAACCGGATGGATGCCGCAGGCTGCATGAACTGCCACAACAACAAGGGCAAGGTGCTCTTTGAAAACGACTGGATCAACTTCAAAGACCCCCATCTCAGCAGAATCCTCAGAGCACCGCTGGCAAAAACCGCCAAGGGATACGGGCTGGCAAACTGCCGAGAAAGAAAACTCGATCCGAACAGAAGAAGAGTCAGAATGTTCTACACCGGAGGATATGTACACCACGTGCTGCCGGTCGAAAACTTCAAACCTGGAACTTTCACCGGCCCCGACCGCTCCGGAAAGCCCGTCGTAACCTTCCAGTCCACACAGGACAAGAATTACATCGCAATGCTTGACATCATACAGAAGGGCCGACAGAGTGCATTGGCAAGACCACGTGTCGATATGCCCGGCGCAAAGATCCACCCCGGACTCTGCCGAAGTATCTTACCGGTGCCGACGCCCGAAATCTCCCCGCCTCTAAACGCCATACCCCAAAAAGACGGCGCCGTACAATTAACCTGGCCACGGTCCGCACAGAATATCGGCCTGTCATTCGCACTCTATCGAAACGACAAACCAGCCTTCGAGCCGGGTAATGAATTTCTCGTCGATTCCACGAAATTGTTCAACTATACCGACATAAAATCACCCCCGGGAAAACAGTACTATGCCCTCGTAGCATCTTCAAACGGAATTAAGAGCAAGCCTTTCTACGCTATGACAACAGTACCGCCCCCCGCATCACCCGACGCCCCAACAGGTACGAAAGCAACACCTGCCCCGGATTCCATCAAACTGCACTGGGACAACCCAAACGACATCAACATAAAGTTCAACGTCTATCGAATAGATGAGGATTCGAAAAGCCGGACAAAACTTACGCTTCTGCCAATCGCTCAAAATTCATGGCGGGACAAAACGCCCGAGAACAAAAAATACAGCTACGTCGTCAGAGCGGTAAATCGACACAATATGGAATCTCTGCCGGGCAAGACCGTAACGGCCGCTTCGCTTCCGCAAATTAAACAGGCAATTTTCAAGGCAAACTTCACTGACTCTACGAATGCCGAAATCTACAACGCAGGATCGAAGCCCGCCAAAAGCCACGGATCTATAAAAATCTCCGACAACACACTCGACCTCACAAAAGGCGGATACCTCACATACCCATATAATGATTATTTCAGCCTCACCGGACAACTTTCCATCGAATGCCGGCTTAAGCTCGACAACACAGACCAGATGCCTGTCATCGTCAGTTGTGGGCGGTGGAACGACAAGGGATGGTTCCTGCAGAAATTAGGCGGTGTTTGGCGGTGGCACCTCGGCGGTGTCGATTGCGATGGCGGGCGTCCTGTTGCCGGCAAGTGGATACATCTGGTAGGAACCTTCGACGGGCAAACGGCAAAGTTATATCAGGATGGAAAGCAGGTTGCGTCCGTTAAATGCAGTCCGAACACAGCGCCCTGGTCGGGTGAACTGTTCGTCGGGCAATACTCCGGCGGCGCAGGGCCGCAGTACCAGGTCAAAGGCAAAATCGCCGGCGTGAAGATATATCGACGGACATTGTCCGCAAAGGATGTCGAGGTTGCTTTCAGGGCGGGAAGATAGGATTATCTTCCGTCGGTTGCTTCTTTCAGCGCCATTTGGACTTCGGCTTCTTGCCGCTGTCGGTCCCAGCCGAGTACGCCGCCGACAATATCGGCAAGCTCCTTGAGCGCTGCTTCGCCCGCCCGGCCGAGTATGGTTATTATACTGCGCCGCCGCACCAGGTCCGACAGGTGGCGGATGCATTCGTTCTCGGCGATGTATTCGATCTCGGCAATCGAGTAATCACCCAGGCTGACTAATGGCGCACGTTTTGCCGAGTCCTGTCGGGAGGCGATTTCTTCGGCCATGGCGCCGTAACGGTTGAGCAGATCGGCGACATGTTCGCACGCCAGACCGTTTGCCCCGGCGACTCTATCGATCCAGTTCTGTTTTGCAGACTCATCGGCGGGATAGCCTTTTGCGCCGAGGTAGGTTCGTTGAAGGGTGGAAACATTCCGCATTTTTCCAAGCTCTGCGAGGATCTTGTCGGTCGCCTGCTCTGCAAATGCGCGGAAGGTGGTGAGCTTGCCGCCTATCATGCTGTAAATTGTGAAACTTCGCTCGGCATCCGGTTCCAGTATATCGAGCCGGTGCGCTCTTGACACACGACTGGTGTAATCCATGCCCGACGCCGGCAGAGGTCGAACGCCGCAGAAGGTGAACACGACATCGTTTCTTGATACGGTCAGATTCGGGAAAACGCTTTTGAGCGTGGACATCATATAATCGACTTCATTATCGTCACATTCGGCGTCGTCGGGATTGGCGATTCGTATGTCGGTCGAGCCCATAATGATCTTGTCCATAAAGCGAAACACGATACAGACACGGCCGTCGGTATGCTCGTAAAACACCATTCTGTCCCCCAAGGCGTCGTACAACTCTTTGTTGTCGATCACAAGGTGGGAGCCCTTCGTGCCGCCCATAAAGTGCGACTCGACGCCAAGCGATTTATTGGCGAAATCCACCCACGCGCCGGTGGCGTTTACGACGACGGCGGGCTTAATGCCCACTTCTTCGCCGGTGGCCTGGTCGGTAAGAATGACTGTGTCTTTTTCGCTCTTGACGGCCGTGACATAGTTTATCGCGCGGCAGTTTGGGTTTTGGCGGCAGGATTCTTCGATCATCTCGATGCACAGGCGTTCGGCCTGGCTGATCCAGGCGTCCCAATAAGTCGCCGTACACACTATATTGCTTCTAAGCCCCGGAATTTCCTTGAGCGATTTGGCCTTTGACAGCAGGTAGTGGCGCGGTGTCCGGCGGCGTTTTCGCGTAATGAAATCGTAAAAAGACAGTCCCATCTTGACGATCAACGCACCTCTGCCACCGACAGATACCGGCAGACCGAGAAAAATCATTGGCGACTTGATCAGGC
>JAGHBX010000057.1 GCA_021160785.1 Planctomycetota bacterium
AAACAAT
This sequence comes from Planctomycetota bacterium, assembly GCA_021160785.1. Classification (GTDB taxonomy): domain Bacteria; phylum Planctomycetota; class Phycisphaerae; order Sedimentisphaerales; family Anaerohalosphaeraceae; genus B28-G16. The sequence continues at coordinate 8 of JAGHBX010000057.1, forward strand.
GCCGGCGGAAAGAGCGGCGGCTATCTGCCGCTCGGGATCGGCTGGTACCGAAAGCACTTTTCGATTGCCGCCGCCGACTCGAACAAAAATCTATATATAGATTTCGACGGTATCTATAAAGACAGCGAAGTCTGGATCAACGGACACTTCCTCGGCAGGCGATGGTACGGATATGTCGACTTTAGATACGATCTGACACCCTGGATAAATTGGGGTGAAGAAAATGTCATCGCCGTCCGCGTAAACAATTCAAAACAGACGTGCAGATGGTATTCCGGCTCAGGCATATATCGCCATGTCAAGCTCATATTAACCGACAAAGTGCAGATCGGTCACCGCGGTGTTTACATAACAACACCCGAGATAACCGCATCGCATGCAAAGGTCAACGTCATTACGACTGTGAAGAACCGGGACACTAAAAAGAAACTGTGTTCGGTCAGGATGAAACTATTAGACTCCGACCGTAAGCTGCTTGTATCCATTGCCACTTCCCACCTTATCCCGGCCGGAGGCAAACACGATTTCTCCGGCAACCTGATTGTAATATCGCCCCAGTTGTGGTCCGTCGAGTCTCCGTCGATGTATTATGTTCAAACCTCCGTCCGAGCGGACGGCCGAATGGTCGATGATATGACCACGCCGTTTGGAATTCGCAGGATTCGATGGGACCCGCAAAAAGGGCTCTTCATAAATGACGTCCCGACCGTGCTCAAGGGTGTCTGTATCCATCATGACCTCGGATGCCTGGGTTCTGCATTCAACGAAAGAGCGATGGCCCGGCGGCTGGAAGTACTAAAGACCATGGGCTGCAACGCGATCCGTACCAGCCACAATCCGCCCGCGTCCGGCCTGCTTGACCTGTGCGATCGCATGGGGTTTCTGGTCATTGACGAGGCCTTCGACAAGTGGGGCGGCGGCAACTACCCGACGTTCGAAGAAACATGGCGGCAGGATCTTGAAGCCATGCTGCTTCGCGACAGGAATCACCCCTGCGTCATCCTCTGGAGCGTGGGCAACGAAGTTCGACAGCAGGGCAGCGATGAGGGCAGGCGTATTCTGAAGACGCTCGTCGATTTCGTCCATGAAAACGAACCCACTCGAAAAGTGACCTGCGGCGCCTTTCCCAGATACCATCCGGACTTCGTCAAAATCACCGATGTCGCCGGACTCAACTACCAGGAGCAATGGTTCGACGAGTACCGCGCCGCAAATCCGGACCAGTTGATAATGAGCACCGAAAGCTATGTCTACTATCGCGGCAAGGGCGATACCCACAAGGCGTTTTACCCGGTAAATCCCTGGCTCGATGTGCCGAAAAACGATTATGTCGTCGGCTCTTTTCTCTGGACCGGCATCGATTATCTCGGTGAGGCTGTCGCCGGCTGGCCCCTGCACGGCTGGAACTGCAGCCTGATTGACACCTGCGGTTTCCGCAGGCCCATATCATACTTCCACCAAAGCCAATGGTCCGACAAGCCGATGGTGCATATTGCCGTCTCCGACGATTCGCTGAACGTCGACAAGGAGACCAAGGATCACTGGTCCTGGCCGAAAATGGCGTCGCACTGGACACTGCCGCAGTTGAAAGACAAAAACGTCAAAGTCGTTACCTTTACCAATTGTCCGCAGGTCCGACTCAGCATTAACGGCAAGTCCTGTGGTGTCAAAAAACTCGCCGATTTTGCCGACAGGATGATGACCTGGGATGTACCGTATCAACCGGGAACAATCCAGGCCCGCGGCGCCGACGGCGAAAAAATACTTTGCTCGCACCAGCTTCAAACCGCAGGCGTTCCCGCCAAACTCGTACTCCTGCCCGACCGCTCGAACATAGCCGCCGACGGCGCCGACCTTAGCCATGTGGAGGTCCGCGTAGTCGACGAAAACGGCGTGATCGTGCCCGACAGCGACGCCCTTATCGGATTTGACCTGAAAGGCCCGGGCAAAATAGCGGGCGTTGACAACGGCGACCTCTGGAGCACCGCCTCATACAAAGGCGCCGAGCGAAAAGCCTACCACGGCAGATGCCTCGTAATCGTCCGTTCACAAACCCAATCCGGCAGCATACAACTAACCGCAAGCGCAGAAGGCCTGCCGAGACAAAAGATAACATTAGAAACACAAGACCCCGAACAATAGGTCCTTCCCTCGGGCGGCGAGATCGCTTTTGGGGGTGAATTTAAGAAACTATCGCTGTTTCCAAAAGGTTACTTTTATGGTATGTTCGGTGCCGGAAGTTTGCGTGGTTTAGTTCGACGGAAGTAAACCGATAATCGTTTTCCCTCAATACTGCAAGGAATGTGTTATGAAATCGAAAAGCTGTAAGGTATTTACATCTGTTGTGTTGGTTGCATGTGCGTTTTTGTCGGTATCATGTCAGAATCATGCTATGACGCCGTCTCAGGCCGGCTGGGAGCGGCTGCCGGAGATCATGGCGAGGATAAAGGCGCCGGTATTTGCGGATCGAGACTTTGATGTCACTGACTTCGGTGCAGTGGGAGACGGCAAAACAAAATGCACCGAGGCCTTCGACAAGGCGATAAAGGCCTGTCACCAGGCCGGGGGCGGTCGCGTGGTTGTCGGTGAGGGCACTTTTTTGACCGGCCCCATACATTTGCGGAGTAATGTCTGTCTGGATGTCGGCAAGGGAGCGACTATTCTGTTCAGTGACCGATTCGAGGATTATCTGCCGGCCGTACTGATTCGCTGGGAAGGGCGGGAATGCTACAATCTGTCGCCGCTGATTTATGCCTACGGCTGTCAGAATATTGCCGTCACGGGCGAAGGGACACTCAACGGGCAGGGAAAAACCTGGTGGTCGTGGAGGAGGGGGTCCGGCGATCCGTATCGCAAATCCAACAACCAGAATGCCAAATGGGCGCAAGACAATGTCCCCCTGGCCAAGCGTGTCCAGGGCAGGAAGGATTTCCACTGGTGCCCGACGTTTATAAGCCCGACGAAATGTCAAAATGTCCTGATCGAGGGACTCACCCTTATCGACGGTCCTTTCTGGAACGTGCATCCGCTGTACTGCCAAAACGTCACGGTCCGAAATCTTACTATCAAAAATCACGGGCCTAACGGGGATGGGTGTAATCCTGACTCCTGCCGGGATGTTCTGATCGAGGGCTGTTATTTTGATACGGGAGACGATTGTATCGCGATAAAATCCGGCAGAAACAATGACGGCCGGCGGGTCAATATCCCTTCCGAGAATATCGTGGTGCGCCGCTGCCAGATGAAGGACGGGCACGGAGGCGTGGTTATGGGCAGCGAAATGTCCGGTGGTGTGCGAAATGTCTTTGTCGAAGACTGCATTATGGACAGCCCCAACCTGGATCGCGCCTTGCGCATCAAAAGCAACTCCGTGCGAGGCGGATTCGTGGAAAACGTCTATATGAGAAATGTTTCCATCGGTGAGGTGGGCGACGCGGTTTGCAAGATCAATTTCTATTACGGCGAAAAGGACACAGGCCGGTTTACTCCCACGGTGCGGAATATCAATATGGAAAATGTAACCAGCAAAAAGAGCAAGTACCCCCTGTTGATACAGGCTTATGAGCGAGCACCGGCCACTGACATTCGCCTGAAGAATTGTGTATTTCAAAATGTAGCCAAACCGAATGTCCTGGAAGGCGTTAAGAATGTGCGGTTCGATAATGTGAAAATCAACGACGAGATATTGAACAAAACCATAAACCCTGCGCACTGATGGCGAATGGAAACGTGGAGGAGATTATGACAAAGCGTTTAAGTGTTTATGCGATTCTGTTTTCAATTGCTGTCGCTGCCGCATCGGTCCAGGCCTATGTTCCGGTCGATAACGATGGCAAATGGCTCGTCTCCTTGAACGGACAGTGGCGTTTTACGCTGAACGGTCCGAAAGATGTCTTCCATCGGGCAGGCTTTGACGATTCGAAGTGGGCCTCTATCAAGGTGCCGGCCAATTGGGAGGTGGAGGGATTCGAAGAACCGCAATATCGCAAGCTAAATGACGGAACAGGCCTGTATCGAAGGCAATTCAGCGTTCCGTCTGCATGGAAGAGTCGCCGAACGATCGTTCGTTTTGAAGGTGTGCTGTACGGTTTTCAATTCTGGGTCAACGGCAAAAAGGCCGGTTCGTTCAACAGCGCATTTAATCGCAGTGAGTTTGACATAAGCGATCTTGTGCGATTCGACGGTTCCAACATGCTGTCTGTTCGGGTCGATCGCCGCAGTCGCGGCTCTGACTTTGACGTGTTTGACGCATGGTGCCTGGCGGGTATCTATCGGGATGTGGAAATATTTTCGGTCCCGGCGACTCATGTTCACGATTATGTCCTCGCAACCAAAACCCAGCCCGATTGGTCCGAGGCGACCGTTCTCTGCGATTTTACCATTGCATCCGGCACCGGGGATTTGCGAGAAACCGTCGGGCTGACTGCCGAGCTAATCGACCCTTCCGGAGCCGTCGCAGGAACGAAAACAAAACGGATACGCCTGGATAAAGCAACGAATACCGCGAGATTATCCTTTCATGTTGACAAGCCCAGGCTTTGGAGCGCCGAGAATCCCCGCCTGTACGAATTGAATGTTTGCCTTGCGACCGCCGACGGATCGACGCATGTTTTCAAACGAAAGATCGGACTCCGCCAGGTGACAATCGACGGCGACGTTTTGAAGCTGAACCATCGACCGATCAAGATTCGCGGGGTCAACCATCATGACATCCATCCGGAAGTGGGGCGGGCGATGCGTCTGGAGCATTATCGCCAGGATGTCGAATTGATGAAGAAGGGCAACATCAACGCCGTTCGCACTTCGCACTATCCGCCGCATCCGATGTTTCTTTCCCTTTGTGACAAGTACGGCCTTTATATCATCGACGAAGTGCCCTTCGGTGGCGGTGAAGAGCATCTTAAAGACAAATCGTATCTTCCCGACCTGCTGGCCCGTGCCGAGGCTACTGTCAGTCGAGACAGGAATCATCCTTCGGTTATCATCTGGAGCATAGGAAATGAAAATCCGGTAACGCCAAATGTCATCGCCACGATCAAAAAGGTCAAGCAGCTTGACGCGACGCGCCCGACCCTTCTGCCCGGCGCCGGCAGCGGCGGTTCCTATAAGACGGAACTTCCCGATTGCATCGACATCATGGCCCCGCACTACCCTTATACCTATCCGGCGCCTGAGCGAGGCCGCTGGGGGCTGAGTGAAGCGGCTGAGGCAACGGATATCAAACGACCGATTCTGTGCACCGAGTACAATCATTCCCTTGGCACGGCGTTTGAAGGGCTAAAAGACCATTGGGAGATGATGGAAAAATACGACCGTTTCGCCGGCGGGTGTATCTGGCATTTTCAAAACCAGGGCCTGAAACGAAAGACCACCGGCCGCAAGGTGGCCGGCGATACGAAGACGCGACTGACAATCTCGAAGGATAAAGCCTTATCCGCCGACACATGGATAGACGATGATACGATTCTGGACAGTCGAGGCGGTTCGGGGACCGACGGTATTGTCGATGCGGACCGTTTCCCGCAGGCCGATTATTGGCTCACGCGAACAGTCTATTCGCCGGTAGTGATTCCGATGGAGGAAATCAGGATTGCACCGGGCAAACAACGCCTCGAGATCCCCGTTCTGAATCGATATGACTTCACAAATCTAAATCGTATTCGGGGATATTGGAATCTGATTCGTGATGGGAAGACGATAAAGTCCGAGAGCCTGACATTGGCAGGGCGGCCGCACCAAAAAACATCGACAGTCGTCAACCTGCAGGTCGGTCGCGATTTTAATCGACATGACTATCTGCTGGAATTGTCATTTATTGATTCGGCGGGCCATCCGATTGTCGAACATTCGATTCGTTTGTTACCGAAGAAGGGGGAAGTTGATTTCAGTCAGCGTCTGACCGACCTTTCCTTCGAGTCTTTGCAGCTCAAAAGCACGCCGAAAATGATGCACATTTCCTTCAGTAATTATAGTTTTGATATCGACAAGACAGTCCCCAATGTTGCAATCAAATCGACCAGTTCGAGGAAAACACTCCTGACAGGCCCGATGCTCCGTGTAGGCCGAACGCCTGCTATGGCTGAGTATCGAAACTACCCGCGGTATAATATCAAATTCTGGGAGCCGCCATTGCTGAGAGATGCAAAACTGCTGGATTGCAGGATTGACGCACTCGGTAAGGACACGGCAAGTATCCATCTGAAACTGGAATATGCCCGCGCCGATTCCGACTCGCAGAATCAATCGGTCATCGCAGATTTGCACTGGACTGTATCTCAAAACTGGATTGATCTTGACTACGAACTGTCGCCGAAGAATGCCGACGGCTGCTTCCTCGAGCTCGGTCTGGCGTTTCAACTGCCGCAAGAGACAAACCAGCTTCACTGGCTCGGCGACGGACCGTTCAACTCTTATCCGGGCCAGAGCCAGGCCGCTCGCCGGGGCATCTGGCATATCAAGCCCGAGCCGATAACCAATCCGCACAGCCGATACTACCAGGGCAACCGGGCCGGGGTCGATATCGCCGCCGTAACCGACATCGCCGGCAATGGTCTCGGAGTAATAATGGATGACGCCACCGTTTCGTTAGAGAGGTGCGGCGACGGTATGGTCTTTTCTCATTTGCTGCGCGTCGCGGGCAAGGGAAACAAGACCGGCGGCATGATGACCCTGTTACCGGTTAAGGCCGACGAAATTACATCTGTCCGGGGTTCCCTGCGATTCATCGTTCTTGCCCAGGACAAGTGGCCCGAACTGTTTGGTACTTTATTCGGCTTATTGCGTAGGATAGGGAGTAAGCCGAACAAATGAAAGGATGTATAATGAGTGCGACAAGACATTGGCTGCGAACATTTGCAATTGCCCTGGTAGCCCCATTGAGCCTCCTTCACGCCGCGGACTGGCCTCAGTGGGGAGGAACGGCATCCAGGAACATGGTTTCAGCGGAGAAAAATTTGCCGGAGACCTTCGTGCCGGGACAAAAGGGAACTCAGGGCGAAGGAATTCTTCTCGCTACGACCAGGAATGTGAAGTGGGCCGTTCGGACCGGAGACTTCTCCTGCGGGACACCCACGGTGGCCGGCGGCAAGGTGTTTATCGGGGGGATGGTAAAGAGACAGGGTGTTATGAACTGTTTCGACGAGGCGACAGGGAGGTTACTCTGGCAATGGATCACGCCGTGCCGTTCGGATTTGAAGGCAGATGCCATGAACTTCCGGCACTTCCCCAAGTCATTGGGAGTGTGCTCCACCCCCGTGGTCGATGGAGACCGGCTTTACTTCGTGGATCAAAACTGTGTGGTTGTCTGTCTCAGCATTCATGGCCAGACGCCGGCGCCAGGAACCCACCTCGGCCAGGCCCGGGTGATTTGGACCTTCGATATGTACGCGGACAAAGCTGTGGGGTCGCGCCCGTCGGACGCTTGCAACGGTTCGCCGCTGATTGACGGCGACATGCTTTACGTTACCACCTCCAACGGTGTGGATCGCATTGTTAAAGTGCCCATCAAAGAGGATGCGGCGCGCCGGTGTTTCGCGCCTGACGCGCCAACCCTCATCGTGCTCGACAAACGGACGGGCCGATTTCTTGCCAGGGACACCGCCCCTACCGCGGCCAATATGCTGCACGGGCAGTGGTCGTCGCCATCTATGGGGCCAGTACAGGGACGCAAGCTGGTGTTCCTGGGCGGTGGCGACGGCAACTGCTACGCCTTCGAGGCGCTTGATAGCGTGCCCACCGAGCCCGTTACCCTGAAGACTGCCTGGTGGGTTGATTGCAATCCGAAAGAATACCGTGTCTTCGGCGGCATGGACATGATTGAACATTACACACTCGGTGACAGGAGGCGCAGGGACACAATTAACAAACCAAACGACGGGTCGTTCATTGGAATGAGCGAGATCATCGCCACGCCGGTGTTTTACAAGAACCGAGTTTATGTCGCCATCGGCCGCGACCCCGATCACGGACGCGGATGCGGAATGCTGCTGTGCCTGGATGCCAACCAGGCCGGCGACAGCACTGAAACCAGCAAGATTTGGACTTACAAGGGACTCGACCGCACACTCTCGACGGTGTCTATTTCTGACGGTTTACTTTACATAGCCGACGTTGCCGGGCGATTGCACTGTCTTAACGTTGAGACCGGCCAGGTGCAATGGATTTACGAGTCCGACAGCCGGACGATTGCCTCGGCGCTGGTGGCGGACGGGAAGATTTTTCTGCCCACCGAGAAGCACCTGCACATCCTGGCGGCTGGAAACCAGATGAAGCTCCTGAGTCGCATCAGTCTTGGCGCGCCATCGTGGATTACTCCCGTCGCAGCTAACGGAACGCTTTACATCGCATCAAGGAATTACTTGTGG
>JAGHBX010000049.1 GCA_021160785.1 Planctomycetota bacterium
TGCCGACAAAATAACCCTCAATCATCACTTCCTGGACCTCCAATAAACGACCACCCCGACAAAGCAGGACTTTCAATTATTCCGACATCTGGGCGCATTATACCACTAAAACACCTCAAAGTCAACCCGATTGACATCTGATTGAGATTCTATTATTATTATATCTGAGGCCGTCAGGAGTGTTTGGCAAGACCGAATAGTGAGGATAAATGAATGGAAAGACGCGATTTTCTAAAAGCGACATCAATGGCGCTTGGCGCTGCTATGCTGCCGGGTTATCTCCGTGCCGACAACCGGCCGAAGCAGCCGAACCTGGTTTTTGTTTTTGCAGACCAGTTACGTGCCGACGCTCTCGGTTATGCGGGTAATGCAAAGGCGATCACGCCGAACATTGACAGGTTTGCCGCCCAGTCCGTTCAATTCGCCAATGCGACATCCGTGATGCCGGTTTGTGCGGCCTACCGGGCCAGTCTGCTCACGGGGAAATATCCCAGCAGTCACGGCATGGTGATCAACGAAGTGAACATGAATCCCAATCACCGGACGATTGCCCACGTACTCAAAGACGCAGGCTACAACCTTGGATATGTGGGCAAATGGCACCTGAATGACCAGCACGGCCGTCCCACGCCGCCAGGTCCCGAGCGTCTCGGTTTTGACGGATTCTGGGCGGCCTATGGTTTCAATCACCGCAGCTACAACGCGAATTATTATACGGACGCCGAGGATGGAAAGTTGGTGAAAGTCTCCTTGAACGGCAAGCATGGCCCAACAGAGTTTACAAACGTGGCAATAGACTACATGAATAAGGCGGCCAAACAGGCCCAGCCCTTTGCGATGTTCCTGTCATGGAACCCGCCGCACGACCCGTGGGGACAGAGCAACGTCCCGGAGGCGAATTATAAGCGATTTGAGAATGTGCGTTTTGATCTGCCTGAAAATTTCAAGGCCACTTCGGATCCGTATATGGACCGGTATCCGACTCTTGCGTTCGACGGGAAGCGAAAATGGAAGAAGGAATTCCTCGAAGGGGGTCTGCAGGAATGCCTTCGCTGTTATTACGCAATGGTCAACAACCTCGATGAGCAGTTCGGCCGCATCATGGCAAGGCTTGATAAGCTCGGCATTGCAGATGACACGATTGTGGTTTTCACTTCGGACCACGGCGAGATGTTCGGTTCTCAGGGTCGAATGTTCAAGCTGACTTTCTACGATGAGGCCGCACGCATACCTTTGCTTGTGCGTTATCCGAAGAAAGTCAAGCCCGCCGTTTCCAGCGCCTGTATCAACACGCCGGATATCATGCCAACACTTTTGGGGTCGATGGGCCTCAAGGATCAAATACCCGATGCCGTCGAAGGAAAGGACCTCAGTTTCATCCTGCGAGCCGAAAAAGGAACAGAGCCCAAAGCGGCATTCCTCCAGGGTATGGGGCATACATACCTGTGGAGAGATGGTTTCGAATGGCGGGCGGTGCGCGATGAACGCTTTACATACGCAAAGTATCTCCGCGACGGCAAAGAACTGCTGTTCGATCGGAAATGCGACCCGTTAATGAAAAAGGATGTCATCGCCGACCCTTCATACAGGCAGCAACTAAAACGCCTGAGAGGGTTCATGACGAAAAAAATGACTGCTCTGCGCGACGAGTTTAAGCCCTGCACATGGTACCGCGACAACTGGATGTACAAGAAGTACAGCATAAAAGCGGCTGCAAAAGGCCAATTCGGCCCCCTGCCGCCGATAGAGCCATTGCGAAAATAAGGAGGTGCGTAAAATGGTTATTACTCAACTGTAAATGAATACCTGCCCGATCCGACCCGGTACACCATCGAACCGTCTTCTTTATGCAAAAACATAATGCCTGTAGTAGTATTTCCAAGAGGCTTTCCGCCTTCGAGAATCTTTTTGCCGCTTTCGACCGGTACAAACACCTCCGCTTGCGAATTGACGGGGATCTCGATATCAAGATGCAAACGTCCGTTGCGTTTTCGCCAGTTGCTTGTAATCGCCCCCCGTACCGAATCGTACCTGCACTTTACCCACTCCAGATCGTCAACGATTTCGGGCCGGATAATAATCCGATCGAATCCAATCGACTCGGGATGAGGCTGTATCCCTCCGAGCCGATGGAAAAACCACTGACTCACCGATCCGAACATCGGATGATTATGCGAAAACGTATTATCGCTCATCGCCCAGTGTTCCCACAGCGTTGTGGCGCCATTGCCCAGCATGTATCCCCACCCGGGAAAATCTCTCTGGTTCACAATACCGTATGCAACCGGAGTATGCCCCCTCGCCGAAAGCAAATCAAGCATAAGCCGCGTGCCGAATATCCCCGTTGAAAGGTGCCCATCGTGTTCATTCTTTATGTCGTCCAGCAGGAATTGAAACGCCTTTTCGTCTGTGTCTTCATCGTCGATCATTCCCAGGGATAATGCAAACGCCTGGCTCGCCTGGGTGCCCGGTCCCACTTTACCTGTTTCGCCGTCAATAAACTTATCGGCGTATGCCGGCTTAATCTGCGACGCCAGTCCATTGTACCGTTTCACATCGGCGCCCCGTCCCAAAACTTGCGCCATTTGCGCCATGATACGCACAGTCTCGCTATACAAAGGGGTAACCATCACCGGCGCCGGTGCACTCTCCAAAGCCTCATGGTCGCTTAAGCCCCTCTTGACAATGTGGTCGGGTGTCTGACTTATCACAAGCTCAAGCCACTTGCGCGAAACATCGTACTGCTTTTCGAGTGTCCGCCGATCTCCATAGTACCGATACAACTGCAACTGAAGGTGCGGATGCGCCATCGCCCAGGCAAGCCCGCAATATTGAATCCCCACAAAAGGCGCCGTATCGGTCAGCATCCCGTTATCGCGAGCGGCATCGGCCCAGTCATAAACGGCCTTGGCGTAAAAGTTCGACATATTGTAATTCATCATAAAAGCGTCGCTGGTATTGACCAGATCGCCGCCGTAGCCGAACCGCTCTCGATGCGGACAATCCGATTGAACCCCAAAGATATTACTTAAGAACGTCCGCCGGGACATATCCTGTATCCGGTTGAACATCTCGTTGGAGCACGAAAACTCGCCAACCGTCTCAACGTCGCAGTTCAGTCGCAGCCCCTCGATTGAATCGAGTGTCGGTTTTTCCTTTCGCCCTGCGACCTCGACATACCGAAACGCA
>JAGHBX010000374.1 GCA_021160785.1 Planctomycetota bacterium
CTCCTGGATGCTCCCGGGCACCTCATCGATATAATGCCCACCGTGCTTGAGCTTGCCGGCGGCAAGTATCCCGCCGAGCATGACGGCAAAACGCTTCCGCCGCTTCCGGGCAGGAGCCTCGTGCCGTTCTTTGAAGGCAGGCCTGCTCAACCGAGGGGCGCCATCTTCCTGCATTACAGTTCCAACCGCGCCCTGATCGCGGGCAAATGGAAACTCGTTTCGGCGTTCAATAAGCCTTGGGAGCTGTATCGGCTTGACTGGGACCGGACGGAAGTCAACGATCTGGCATCGGAACTTCCGGACAAAGTTGCCGAATTAGACGCCGCGTACCGGCGCTGGTGGCGGGATGTGGGGCAGAAGCCTTTCACGCTGAAAACCGGCCAGGCGACAGTGCCACCCTATCGAGGGGTGTTTGAAGCGAAAAAACCCAGGGAAAAAACCGGCAGGATCAATAAGCGCGGGCGATAATGCCCCCCCGTCCGGCGGCGGCTGGCAGGTGGTCGGCGCAGCGTCCGGGTAATGGGGCGAATTTCCCGGATTTTCCTCGTTTTTAGCCCCCAGACTGCCGAAAAAGAGGGTAGGCTACTGGCGGCAGGAGGTCTATCGAAGGAGCGGACTTGCCGCATTTGCGACATGGTTGAGATGGAAAAATAGGCAGCTTTGGTGTTTTTTGGATTATTTTCCTTGACGTAACGTCCTGAGTTCCTATAATAGGGGTAGTAGCATCTGCGTTCTACTCATGTGCTTGGAACTGCAGGAGGGTTGGCTGTAGTGATTGAAAAGAGAGGCGATGATAAAACTCGATATGCGCATGATTCTTGTGCCTGTCAGGTCACGAGGGTTTCATCTGGCTGGTCTCAATTCTTTTTTGCAGGACATTTCCCCCTTACAGTTCATACGACGGATATATTTAGCGCCGGCGTCGGGTCGTTGTCGCTGATGCTTGAGGTGGATGGCTTTGGATTTACTTAACAGGAGGCGATGTATGGCGGATTTTGGCGAACAAAATCGTAAAATTAATTTCTTTAATTGGAGGACTCGAAAAATGAAAGAGCGAATTGTTTGGTTAATGATTATGGTAATGTGTCTGGTCGGGTACGCCCAGGCGCAAAGATGTATTATCATCCACAACCCTGACCCTAAAGACAATGGCGGTCCTGTGCCTGAGCTGCAGACGCTGATGGAGACCTTGTTCGGTGTGGGCGAGGTGGAGCAGGTGTATAGCAATAATTGGCAGCGATGTCAAGGCGCTGAACAGGATGCACTGAATGCTGCTGAACTGGTCATTATTACTCGGCGTATGAGCAGCGACCAGTTCAGGACACGGGCGGATAGATCCGGCGTTCCCAACAGATGGTGGGACCTGGATACACCTGTAATTACCCTGAGTGGTTACCCATGTCGCGACTCGAGATGGAATTATGCTTCGAGCAGTACCGTCTCCGATTATACATCTGCGGCGGTGGACGTACTTGTTCCGGACCATCCTTTCCTGGAGGGAACCACAGGTTATCCTACTGCGACATCTGTTACTATTAATACGCTGCCCTGGCGCGGAGACACCAGTACGGGCACCTTGATTGACATCGCAGAGGTAATCTGCGACAGTCCTGATACAAATAACAGACCTGTGCTTGTGCATTATCCCGGTTCAGGAGTGGCTGGCGTCGAAGATCACCCCAGGGAAAACGTTGTACTGTTTGCAATTGGCGCCGATACAACAAGTGGCGGCATGGACAGGGGTCAATACAAAAGACAGACGGCTGATTGCGACCAGATCATGGTCAATATCGCCAGGGCATTTGTTCCGTCTCTGGCTCCTGACTTCAATCCTGCGCCGAAGGTGGACGCCGGACCGGATCAGTTCATCTATGTCGGAGGGACCGCACAACTTGACGGTTCGGCAAGCGACGAGGGTCCTTCAGACGGGGTTTCAGAAGGTTCTCCCGGAGGCGTCACGTCTTTATACTGGTACCAGGAGAGCGGTCCTGGTACGGCGACTTTCACTCCAGCCGGCGGTGTAGATGAACTTGCTCCGACGGTTACGTTTACCGCCAAGGGTGTCTATGAACTGATGCTGCAGGTTAGCGACGGTTTCAAGGACTCCAATGATATCGTTACCGTCACCGTCAAGGACCATGCCGACGAGTTTGCAGTCGGGTACTGGCCCCTCGATGGCGATGCACTCGATGCTTCGATCAACAGCAACGACGGCACCCTGGAAGGCATGGAGGGAGTTCCGGACGGTATGCCGACTTATTCTACCGATGCTGCTATAGGCACGCATTCCATAGATCTGACCGACAGGCTTGGACTGAATGCGATTGATAATATGGATCCGAACCTGAAACATATCGATCTTGGTCCTGCGACCGAGCTTGACTTCGCCACTGAGAGCTGGACGGTCAGCGCCTGGGTAAAGACGACCCAGCCGAGGCCAACCGGTGGCGATCCGGATAAGGGTGCTATCTTCGCCAATGGCGCCGACGCCGGCGGCGGACATCGGTATACTCTGCTTCTTAATGAAAGTAACACAGGTCGGGTAACTCTTATTACCGATGATAATTCCACAAAGTACCAGGACACGCGGTCAGATAACAACATCAATAACGGCTTCTGGCACCACATAGTCGGCTTGAGAGACAGCGAAAACAACGAGCTTCGTATTTATAGCGACGGTATCCTTGACGACTCCCAGGGCATATCGGCCGGCTATGACCTGAGCGGAACTTCGCAGTGGAATAGCTATATCGGTATGATCTCAAAAGCGGACGTTGAAGGTGGGCTCTACAAGCACTTCGACGGTCTTATCGACGATGTTCGTGTTTACAACTATGCCGTGCCTCTCGATGATGCGACCTACGAAAGCATTCTGAAACTTACCGCGATGGGTGAGATTGCGGCGGACTGTGATGCCGGTCCCAATGTGAGTTTGCAGCTCCAGCCGGGCGAGGTGATCACCACGGAAGGCACTGTTACAGACCTCGGCCTGCCGGGCACACTGAATCTTAAATGGACGACAGTAAGTGTGACGGTAGATGGTGTTCCCGTCGCAGACGCCAATGCGATATTTGTCGATGACACGGCGGCGGTTACCGAGGTTACTTTCCCGGTTTTCGGCGTATACGTATTGCAGTTGGCGGTTGAGGACGTAAATCTCGGTGTGGTAACCGACACCAGTACTGTTACGATGACTATCATCAGTCCCACCTGTGCTGACGTAGAGACCGCAGGTCTGCTTTTGGCAGGCGATATCAGCGGCCCCGAGGGAACGCCGGATTGCCGAGTCGACTTGTACGATATCGCGGCATTTGCCGAGCAGTTTGGCACGTGCAACGATCCACAGGGCGTCGAATGTGCAGACGCATGGGCAACCCCATAATCTGAATCAAATTGGAGAGATCGGCCGCACGGCGTGTGCCGTGCGGCCAACTTCAAACTAAAGTTGAAAATTAACGACAATTGGAGGACTCAAAAAATGAAAGATCGAATAGTTTGGTTAATGATTATGGTAATGTGTGCGGTGCTCAGCAGCCCGTTGCTTGGGGGAGTCACGCCCGGTCCAAATGGTGGAAGAGACTTCATTGAGTCTTTTGTTCCGGGCAGCATATATCTGGACTTTGTGGACAGCAGCAACTCCATGAACAACACGTACGTAAGACCGGATGCTGTCATAGGGGATGTTACTTGTGTTACATCTGGCGCCGGCGCCGACAACTGGGGATGGCCCGATACCAGTGATGACGAGGATATGGCTAATGGTGATTTCGTAACTGATGGTGGGAATGATGGAGATGCTTATGACTCCAAGGAGCACACTGCTTCCGATTTCATAGCTACTATTTCAGGCCTTGAAGCTTTAGCGGGTTATCAGGTATACGTCAAGACTTTTCATGACGGTACCAAGTATGGTCAGGCATGGGGAGTCGCCGATGCCACGGAAAATGTGATGGCCCCGAACACAGAAGCAGATGGAATATGGGTTGACATTGGTAGAGACGGCGGCGGTGGCAGTGAAGGCCCAGGAAAAGCATGCTATTTGTATTTACTTCGTGAGGAGACGGTTCTAGCAGATGCAGCTGGTGAGATGGTTCTCCATTTTGCCCGGGGTGGCGACAGAACACAATATGATGGTGTTCTTTTGGTATGGACCACACCTGGCGATCCGACTTTCAACCCGGCGCCCGTTGCTAATGCCGGAGCGGATCAGGCCACCTATATTGGAGACACTGTCCAATTAGAGGGTTCAGCAAGCGATGAAGGTTCTTTAGGCGGTAATGTCGGTCATCCCGAAGGCATTCAGTCTTCAGTGTGGTACAAGCAGAGCGGTCCGGGTACGGCGAATTTCTCAGACGCCGGCATTATGGATCCGACGGTAACGTTTGACGCCAAGGGTGTCTATGAGCTGGTGCTGCAGGTTAGCGACATCGAACCCAAGGATGGCAACGATATCGTTGTCATCACAGTCAAGGACCATGCCGATGAGTTCATCGTCGGTCACTGGCCCCTCGATGGCGATGCGCTGGACTATTCGATCAACAGCAACGACGGCACCCTGGAAGGCGCCGAGTACACCGGAGAGCCCAACGGCATGCCGGAGTATACTACGGACGCTGCTGTAGGCAGCCATGCCATAGACCTGTCCGACAACCTTGGTCTTGAGGCGATAGATGATCACGATCCGAACATGAAGTATATCGATCTTGGTGCTGCGACCGAGCTTGACTTTGGCACAACGGACTGGACAGTCTCGACTTGGGTCAAAACGACGACTCCGAGGCCGAATGGTGACAACGTTGACAAGGGTACTCTCTTCGGAAATGGCGCCGACAATGGTGGCGGACACCGTTACTGTCTGATCCATAATGAAAATGAAACAGGCAAGATAACTCTCATTACCGATGATAATTCCACAAAGTATCAGGACACGCGGTCAGATGTCGTTAATGACGGCTTATGGCACTTGATAGTCGCTCAGAGAGACGGCACGGAGCTTCGTATTTATCGCGACGGTATCCTTGACGACTCCCAGGGCATATCGGCTGGCTATGACCTGAGCGGAACTTCGAGCTGGAACAGCTATATCGGTGTGATCACAGATAACGCCACCGGCACGATCTACAAGCATCTTGATGGTCAAATCGACGATGTGCGTGTTTACAACTACGCACTGCCCCTCGATGATGCGACCTACACGAGCATCCTGGATCTTGCAGCGATGGGCCCGATTGTAGCGAGCGTCGATGCCGGAGGCGACTTCTCGATTAACTGGAAGCCGGTAGGGACTCCTCCAGCTCCTCTTGCTGGTTCTATTGTCGATAACGGTATATCCCCGGTGACGAGCGGACTGTGGTCAACGGTAGCAGGACCAGACGATGGTCTGGGCGGCTTCGAAGAGGCATCGTTCACGGACGCGGCTGACCCGCTTTCGACGGTGACATTCCCAGCGGCCGGCGTGTATACGTTGAAGCTGGAAGTGTTTGACGCTGATGCGGTTACCGATGCGAATCCTGGCGGCCTTGTCGCGGACACGGTCGTTGTCACGGTTATTGCTCCGACGTGTGCGGATGTGATCCTGGACTCACTACTGTTGAAATATGACTTTAACGGCGACTGCTACGTTGGCCTGGAAGACTTTGTAGTCATACTCAACGACTATCTCAAGTGTAATGATCCGCTTGATCCAAGTTGTCCTTGGCCGTTTTAATTGACCCAATGCGTTGCAGTATGACGCATAAGCAATGAAAGAGTCGGGCGTCTGGCTATTTGTCGGACGCCCGGCCTTTTTTATGCGGATTGGGATTGGAGCGTTTTGCCCCCTCCCCCGCCGGATGCATGAAAGTTGTGTGGCGGTTCCCAACGTAGCGGGGGCGTCTCGCCCGCGATCCCGGGGGAGCGGTTCATCGAGTTCGCTAAACATGGGCTTGCCCCGCCGGGACGAATTGGTTGACTTTGAGGTGTTTTAGTGGTATAATGCGCCCAGATGTCGGAATAATTGAAAGTCCTGCTTTGTCGGGGTGGTCGTTTATTGGAGGTCCAGGAAGTGATGATTGAGGGTTATTTTGTCGGCA
>JAGHBX010000199.1 GCA_021160785.1 Planctomycetota bacterium
GGGTAGATGAGCTGGATGGCGTTTCGGATCATATCGGCGGCGATGATCCTGTTGTCCACCGCATCGAAGAACAGGCCGTCGGCGCATTTCATTTTTTCGTCTTTGACCCAGACGGTATTCGATGTAACATTATCGGCCGCATCGAAAGTGAGCTTATGAATCGTCCCGTCGCCGAAGTTGCCGCAGTAGAGATTGCCGTCACCGTCAAAACACAACCCGTCGGCGCCAAAACCAATCTCGCCGAATGTCTTTATCGTGCCGATCAGATGCGGATCGTCTTCCAGCGGCGTCTTCAACTCGATCCCCTCTTCGCCGATCTTAAACCGGAAAATGCCGCTGACAAGAGGCGAAGAATCCGGAATGAGAATAGTTTCGCTGACATAGACGTAGTCGCCTTTGATCGCGACGGCGTTGGCGAGGTTCAATCCTGAGACAGCCGTAACCGCTTCGACCGGCTGGCCGTTCTTCATCACGATCCGCATAACACGCGATTTTTGATGAGTGTTCTCGTCGAACTGGTGGTCGGCATAATAGATATCACCCGAAGGCGCCAAACAGATTCCCATCGGCCCGGTGCGGTCGGTTTCAGGATGCGCCGGCGGTGTGAAGAATTTCGTCACCTTATTGTCGGCCGATACCTTCATGATGACCGGACCCGGCGTCGGATCGTTATAATTTGGCACGGAGATCACAAAACTGCCATCCCCCAAAAGAGCCGTCCCGTCGGGCGTATTGCAATAGTCCGGCAGTTCCACAAGAAGCTCCGCCTTAATCGGCAACGGCTTCGCCTTCTTCTCCGGCTCTTGCACAGGTTCATCCGCCTTCTTCGAACAACCCGCCACCACAACCATCAAACAACACACGATTAACATTCCCTGCTTCAACATGTCCGTTCTCCTAAAAAAGTAATATCAAACTAATCACACAAAAAATTTCTTCCGTTCCGTCCCAAGCGCGTCCGCTGCGATCATCGCATCGACAACCGCCTGGGATGTAACCGCAAAGCAATGGCTTGCGCACAGCGAGCCTTCGCCTGCACAGATATCCCCGATCGTTTTTAGCCGGTCGCGGGATATGCCTTCCAGCCCGATATCGGCAAACGTTACGGGCAGTCCGACGGCGATTTCAAAATCGACCGCTTCATAGACCTCGTCCATCGAAACGCTCTTGTCCAGGCAAAGCTGGCTGATCACGCCGAAGCCGACCTCCTCGCCGTGCATCAGTCCGTGGCACTCCGGAAACGACGGCAGGCAGTTGGCGATCATGTGCGCCGTCGCCAGCCCGCCGCTTTCAAAGCCCAGGCCCGAATGCAGAATGTTGGCTTCGATGACTTTTTCGACCGAGGGGGTAACTGCGCCCGCCTCCGCCGCCCGTTTGGCCTCGACGCCGTGTTCGAGAAGCACCTCGTAGCCTAACTCGGCGATAGCCATTGCCGCCAACGTCGAGACGCCGCCGGCAAGGTTGCCCGCGCCGGTCGCCAGAGCGACCTTGGCCTCAACCCACGTGGCAAGCGCATCGCCCATCCCCGCCACCAGAGCCTTGACCGGGCCCTTGGCTATCACCTCCGAGTCGACGAGCACCAGATCGGGGTTGAACGGCCAGCAGTCAAAATGCGTAAAATTGCCCTCGTCGTCGTACCACACGCTCGCCGCACTGGTCGGCGAATCGTTCGATGCAATCGTGGGGCACGTAACGATTCTGATCTGCGTTTCAATTGCCGCCGCCTTGGCGGTATCGAGCGTCTTTCCGCCGCCAATGCCGATCGAGATATCGGCGCCGCTTTCGCGAATGATCCCGATAACGCGGTCTACTTCCTTGCGGGTGCAGTCGCCGGCAAAATCCACATTGACGACTTCCATCTGCGCCTCTTTAAGGCTCGCCAAAACAGTCTGGCCGACAATGTCCTTCACCGTCGAATCCCACAGTACCAACGGCTTTTTGCCGAGAATCTTCAAAAAAGTCCCCAACTGTTTCAACGCCCCTCGCCCCTGAACATATTTTCGCGGAGCTATCAGTATATTAAGCATTCGTTCTGTCTCCTGAAAAAACATTAAATAGTTTCTGTTGCGGAAACAACATTTGTCATTCCCGCGAAAGCGCCGAATCCAGACTATTCGTACTGGACCCCCGCTTTCGCGGGGATGACACCGGCCGTCTTTTCTTTCCGCAACAGATACTAACTAATCCTGACAAAGACTCTGTTTGGTAAACTCATCGGCCTTGTTCTTTGCGTACAGCAGTTCGATTTTCTCGGCTACCAAGGCGGCGAGTTCTTGCTTGATCGGGCCGAAAAGCTCGTGCGGCAACGGGTCGGTGCGGTCCTGCATCGCGCTTCTTTTCAAACCCCTGAACATCGCCAATCGCTGGTCGGCGAAGATATTCAGTTTACATATCCCGTTTCTTACCGCATCCTGTATCTGGTCGTCCGGCGTTTGCGACCCGCCGTGAAGAACCAGCGGCGCCGAGCTTGCCGCGTTCAGTTCCTTAAGCCGCGCAATGTTAAGAGTCGGCCGGGCTCGGTAGACGCCGTGGCCGGTTCCTATTGAAACGGCAAGAGCGTCGACATCGGTAAGCTCGACGAATCTTTTTACCTCGTCGGCCTCGGTCAGGACCGAGTCGAAATGCTCCTTGTCTTCCAGGTCCATTCCGCCGACATGTCCCAATTCGCCTTCGACGCTGACACCGTGCCGATGAGCAATATCCACCACCGCCCGGGTGATTGCGACGTTTTCTTCAAATGGCAGTCTCGACCCGTCAATCATCACGGACGTAAAACCCAGATCGACCGCTTTCCTGACCGGCTCAATGCCGTCTGCGTGGTCCAGATGCATCACAATAGGGATCTTGTGATGATCGGCAACCGCCTTTATCAGTCCCGGCAGGTACACCCAGCCGTTGCCCTCTAACTGCATCTGCAGACACATCAAAATGACCGGCGCCCTGTTCGCCTCGGCGGCTTCCAGGATCGCCCGCACCATGACATCTTCACTGCAGTCAAACGCCGGCACCGCATAGCAACCGGACCTTGCATTATCAAGCACTTCCTTAAGCGTTACAAGCAAAGCATAACCCTTTTTCTCGGCGATCCTTATAATAATTAACCCATCCCGGAAAGTCCCCCAACAGTATAGCTGCATTACCACCGGCGGCAATAAGAATTTCCAGCCCCGTACTTCTCCTGCATATATATGAAATAGGGTTTGATATTGCAAACGAGACGCCTTAGAATGGTATATAGGTGCGGGATGGGCTAAACAGGTAACTGTCCCCGTTTTTGGGGTGTGCCCGCGCCGCCGTGCAAATGACAAGGATGTGTGGTTGATGGCAGCTAAAAAGAAGATTGAGCCGGTTTTGGGCATTTATGTGATCTGCGGCAAGGACAAGTTCCTTGCCGGCAGCGAGTGCGAGGCGCTTATGGACCGCCTGCTGCCCGTTGACCAGCGGGCGATGTCGCTTTATCAGCCCCGGGCGGAGGATGCGGTTATCGCCGAAGTATTGGATGAGTTGCGGACAATGCCGTTTTTAGCCGAAAAGCGGGTGGTTCTCATAAAGGACGCCGACGGCTTCATATCCGCCAACCGCGAATACCTGGAAAAATACTTCGACAACCCCAGTCCATGCGGCGTTCTCGTGCTGACGGTGGGGACGTGGCGAAAGAACACGAAACTCGCCAAAAAGCTCGCCTCGGCGGGTCAATTGATCGATGTCGCCGATATCAAGCCCTGGAAGCTGCCAAAGTTCGCCGCCGATTATGCCGACTCAAAGCACGGAAAGGCCTTTGCCGGCAGGGCGGCCGAGTTGCTCGTCGAGCTTGTAGGCGACGATCCCGGCAGGGTAACCAGTGAAGTCGAAAAATTAGCCATGTATGTGGGCGACAGAAAACTCATCACCGCCGACGATATCGAGAAGCTGATCGGCCATAACCGCATGTTTAATGCCTTTGCAGTGATTGACGCGATAACCGCAGGCGACATGGGCGGGGCGATCGAGCGGCTTCGCAATATGTTCGCCGCCGACAAAAGCGCAGAATATACGGTAGTGGGGGCATTTGCTTACCATTTCAGACGAATGTTTACCGCCAAGGTGCTGCTGGCAAAGGGTGTGGCGCAGCGGCAGGTGACAGGGCAGTTGAGGATATGGGGCAATGTGGACGGGTTCTTTCGCCAGTTAGGGCGGATGTCGCTGGAGAGGATAGCGGCGGTGCTCTGTGAGCTGGCGAGAATCGACTATGCAAGCAAGACCGGCCAGGCGACATGCAGGGTGGCGATTGAGCAATTAGTCGTGAAATTGGGAACGGGCGTTTAGATTGTAGATTGTAGATTGTAGATTGTAGATTGTAGATTAAGGAGTCTTATTGTGGG
The DNA here is from genome assembly GCA_021160785.1 of Planctomycetota bacterium. GTDB lineage: Bacteria > Planctomycetota > Phycisphaerae > Sedimentisphaerales > Anaerohalosphaeraceae > B28-G16. The sequence continues at coordinate 4,362 of JAGHBX010000199.1, forward strand.
TAAGGAAAATTTTTATTACAGGCCGATACCTCCGGAGCGGGTTTTCAGGTACGTGGTTTGGATTGTTCCGATTGTGCTTGTTCTGATGCTGGCGTCGACTTCGTTTTATATGGTGAACACCGATGAGGCGGGAGTCGTGCAGCGGTTCGGCAAATATGTGCGAACGACCATGCCGGGGCTCCATCTCAAGTTGCCTCTGGGGATTGAGAAGGTAAGCACGCCCCAGGTCACCACGGTTTTCAAGGAGGAATTCGGTGTTCGAACGATCAAGGCAGGCGTCCAGACGCGGTACGGACAGCGGCCGGAAGAGGAATATCGGATGCTGTGTGGGGATTTGAATGTGGCGGAGGTGGAGTGGATCGTTCAGTACAAGATCGGTAACGCTCGCGAATACCTGTTCAATGCTCGAAAGCCGGAAAAAGTTCTTCGCGATGTCGCAGAA
>JAGHBX010000451.1 GCA_021160785.1 Planctomycetota bacterium
ATCACCAACGGCCTGGGTGCCTCGAAGAAGCACAACTATTTCGCCCTGCTGCAGCATAACGACGACGAGGCGTACCCCGACATGGCAGGTTGCGACCTGAACGCCGTACTGTCGAATCTGGAGGTTCGCAACTATGCACTCGACTATACGACATCGCAACAGCATCTCGAAAGACAACTGCTTCGCGTGGCCGTTAGGGCGCCTGATGTCAAGGCCATCGTCGTCATCACCTCCGGCGGCAACGACCTGATACACGATTACGGCAGGAGCGAACCGGTCGACGGCGCGATGTACGGCTGCACCTACAGTCAGGCAAAAGTGTGGACCGCCAATATCAAGCAGCGACTGCAAAAGCTGATTGAAGGGATCAATGAAAGATTTCCCGGCGGCTGCGAGATATTCCTCGCCAATATCTACGACCCCACCGATGGCGTGGGCGACCCGCAAATCAGGGGGCTGCCGCGGTGGCGGGCCTGTGTCAAGACACTGGCGCTGACCAATCGCAGGATCGAGGAATTGTGCAACGCCTGCGACAACGTGCATCTCGTGGACATTCATTCGGAGTTCCTCGGCCACGGCTTTCACTGCCGGCAGTGGTGGCGCAAGCATTACCGCAAAAACGATCCGTACCACTGGTACTTCCACAACATCGAGGACCCGAACCCGCGCGGATACGATGCAATCCGGAGACTGTTCCTGATCGAAATGGCAAAAGTCCTGCCCGAGCGGTTGGCTAAATAGCACAGCGAATGTTCATTTAGCAATTGAATTGAAAGGAGACAGCCATGTCAACGAAGCAAGATGTTTACTGTCGGTTTGCAGGGGCGGCGAGCGGGTTGATGTTGGCCGTGCCGAATATGTATTCGCCTTTGGCGCCGATGCAGGCCGTTGCTCTGGTTCCGATTCTCTATTTTGCCGTCAACGGAAAAGTCAAAAACCGCGTGCTGTGCGCTGCGGGCATGTATATGGGTCTTGCCTACACGCTGCCGCAGATCATCTACCTTCGGCTGCCGGCGCCAATTACGCTCATTTTGCTCGTCCATCTGACCGTCGTCATGATGCTGCTTGTAATGGGCTGGCGATTGCTTGCAGACCGATCGGCCGTGTGGGCGAGTTTCGCCGCCGGCGCCTTTTTCGTCGTCATCGACTGGTACAACTTCACCGCCATGCCGATGTGGGGCACGTCGCAATCCATCGTGCGGTGCTGGTCGAAGTACCCGTTTGCGATTCAGTTCACTTCACTGACGGGCATAACGGGCATCGTCTTTGTTGTCGGCGTGCTGCAGGCGTTTGTGGTTTACATGATATCCCAGCCGCACAGTCGCCGGCGTCTCGCCGCAGCCGCGTTTGCAGTTGTTGTCATTGTCATTGCAGCCAATGTCGCGTGCTGTCTGCCCAAAAGCGACGTCAAACTAACCGTAGCCGCCATAGGCTGGCTAAGCGACGATTCACCGAACTGTCCGGATGTTTACTCCGAGCAGGGATTTGAAAAACTCTTTGCCCAACCTGTTGCCCAGGCCGCATCGCAGGGAGCGCGGCTTGTCGTCTCGGGCGAGATGGGTTTCCGCATCGACAAGCATACGCGCGCCGAATGGCTGGCGCGATTCGGGGCTCTTTGCAGAAAACACGATATCTACCTGGCGGTGGGATGTTTTGACGCAAGCGACAACGAAAACCGCCTGTTGTTCATCGACCCGTCGGGCGAGATCGTCGGGCGATACACAAAAACTTTTTTGACTCCCTTTGAGCACAGCCAGCGCGGAGACGGATGGCTGACAATTGTCGATATTGACGGCGTCCGCATCGGGGGAATGATCTGCCAGGACGACAACTTCACATCGCTTACGCGCAACTACGGCCGGAAAGCCGCAGGCGTCATGGCCGTTCCCACATTGGACTGGTCCACCGTCCGCAGCGTCCACCTGCAAACCACCGTCCACCGCGCGATCGAATCCCGACAGCTAATGGTCCGCGCCGCCGTAAACGGAATAAGCGCAATCATCTCACCGACAGGCAAGATCCTCGCCAAATGCGACCACTACAAAGAAGGCCCCGGCATGATCTGCGCCGAAGTCAACATCCACCAAAACAAAACCACCTTCAGCCGCTTCGGCCACTCACCAGTAATCCTAAGCGCCATATACCTCGCCTTCTACATAGGCAGACGCCACCAATTCAAATCGCTTCGGAAAATGCATGAAAACAGGTAACTGTCCCCGGTTTTGGGGCCACATGGAATGTGATTTGCGGGTTTACGCCGAGGGCGGTTTGCTGTACAATACGGTTGGAGTTTGTCGATGCGATTTGCGCAAGCAGGATTGGACAGGAAAGGTGTAGTGGTGATGACAAAATTAAGCCTTAGCGGTCAATTGAATCGCGCCGGGATATTCTTGTGGATATGCTTTTTTGTGGCCATGTTGTTAGGGGGGTCTGTTTTGGTCGCTGCCGGCGGCGTATCTCTTTTGCCGGGCGGATTTGTCGCACCAGCCGATGCGGAAACAACTTCGCCGATTGCGCGTCCCACGCAGCGCCGTGGAAAAGCGATCTACAAACTGCTGGCGGAACCCGAAAGCAATGTGCGGCTCGATGTAAACGCAATACAGGTCGGAAAATACACAGATAACATAAGCATTACGGTCAAAGATGCACAGGGACAGACCATTCTCAAAGAAACCGTTGTCCCGAAGACGCAGAAGCAGTTGACCTTTCAAAGTCCCGGAGGCGCCGGACTGCTCACTATCGAATGTCGCGCGGGCAAGAACGCCGTCGCCCTGAGTGCCCAAAATGCCCGTCTGCTGCTGCCGATACACCGCCAAACTCTAAACATCATCAAGCACGCAAATCCCTTGTACTTTTATGTCGAAAAGGATGCACGCAGGTTTGAACTCATGCTTACGGGCCAGGGCGATCTCGAAACCGCCCAAGCCGTTGTCAGGACACCGGACGGCAACGTCGCCGCCTCGGTCAGCACCGTTGAAAGCGGGATTCAACAGGCGACGATCAAAGTGCCCCCCGGCGCCGACGCTGCCGTATGGTCTGTGCAGATCGGCAAGGCATCACAAGGCGTATTCGAGGATTGCTCCTTTAGACTGTCCGGGCCGTTAGGGTATTATGCAGCCGAAAGCGCCGCCGATCTTGTCGTGGACGCCCTGTATGTTGATGCACCGATCCTCGTTCGTCCCGAGGAGCGCCGAGATCTCGCCGCAAAGGCTTTTGTTGTCGCGTGCCTGCGGCAGGATATCAAGGACCTTATCTTTTCGATCATGGACGAGCAGGACAATACGGTTGCATCCGTGCCGATAGATCCTCGACATAGCAAACCATGGAACCCGTTTACCGGCGTGCCGGCGGGCAATTACGAGCTGGTCCTTGCCGGTCGTATCGGCACAAAACAACTGTCCGCAAGACAGCCGCTGTTTATCGTAGATCGTCCCGCCAATCTCACCGCAGACAAGACAACGCTGATCGGTGGTAAGCCTTTTTTCGCCCGCGGGCTTTATCACGTGCGACCCGAAGACTACCAACTCGTTCGCCGGCAGGGCTTCAATATCGTACAGACGTCGCCGGCGCATATCGACAAGTGTCAAGAACACGGCCTGAAAGCGGCCGTTGCCCTTTATCGCGGCATGGGAATCAATCTTGACTATTATCGCGACAACCTTCTGAAGTATCGCGATCACCCCGCCGTCGCCTGTTGGATGACGATGGACGAACCGGCTGCTCACGGCGTGGGGCTTGAGACCATGTCGGGTGCTTATGCAACGATCCGCCGGCTTGTCGATCAGCCCGCCTATACGTGCATCTGTCGGCCCGCAGCCTATACAACCTATGGCCGATGCACCGACATCATCGCCGTCGACGTTTATCCCATTGGCAAACGTCCAATCACCGCCATCGCCGACACGCTGGACATCGCCGGGCAAAATGCCGCCGGCCACACGATCTGGTTTATCGGTCAGGTCTGGAGCTGGCCGGATACGCGACTCGTTACGCCGCGCGAGCACCGCTGCATGAGCTACCTCGCCCTGACACATGCTGACGTCCGGGGGCTGTTCTGGTATTCCTTCCGTGACCCGGACTGGTACCTGCCCGAAAACAATAAGGGCGTCTGGCAAATGTGTGGGCAGGTCAATAATGAACTGATTGAATTAGAGCCGGTGCTGCTGACCGGCAGCATCGGTGAGGCCGTCTGCAAAAACAACGCCGGCGAAGTACATTATGCCTTGAAAAAACTCGACAAGACCCTATACTTGATTGCGACGAATCCGACTGAACAGGCCTGCAACCTGAAAGTCGATCTCAGCTCGTTTGGTGTGGGCGACAGGGCAACGGATATCTTTGAGAAAAGAACACTGTCGCTGGTGAAGGGACAATTGCAGGACTATTTTGAACCGCTCGATACGAGAGTATATGCTGTTGGGCTTAAAGACAGATGAACACCGGATAATTTTAAGGAGAAGATAGATGGATCTGAAAATGGGTGTCAGTTCGCTTCTGTGGACCGAGAATTTTAGTGCCGCCGATGTCGGCTTGTTCGAGAAGGTCAAGAGCGTCGGATTCGATGTTTTCGAGATATGCGTTGCCGATCCGTTCGACTTCCCTGTAGATCAGGTCCAGAAGGCGGCCGAGGGCGCTGGCGTCGAGTTGACCACGATCAGTGTCGCGATCGACGATAGAAATCCCGTCAGCCCCGACGCTGCCAGCCGTCAAAAGGCCGTCGAGTTCCTGAAGCGGATGATCGACATCAATATGGGCATCGGCTCGAAGATCGTCGGCGGGCCCAACTATGCGGCATGGGGCTATATCACCGGCGCCTCCAGGACCGACGACGAGTGGAAGTGGGCGGTCGATACCATACGCAAGGCCGCCGAGTACGCCAAACAGCAGGGCGATGTCGTCCTGGCGTTCGAGCCCATCAACAGGTTCGAAACCTACTTCATCAATATCGCCGCCGACGCAGTCAAATTCGCCCAGGACGTCGGGCTCGACAACGTGGGAGTCCACCTGGACACTTTCCACATGATACGCGAGGAAAAGAACATCGCCGATGCCGTCAAGGCATGCGGCGACCGCCTGTTCTATCTGCATGTCTGCGAAAATGACCGCGGCATTCCCGGCACGGGACTCGTGCCCTGGAAGGACTTCTTCACCGCATTAAAGGACGTCGGCTACAAGGGCATACTGACCATCGAATCGTTCGATCCGGATTTCGAGGAGATCAATCGCACCTGCGCCATCTGGCGAAAATTCGCAGAGTCCGGCGAGCAATTGGCTACGGAGGGGTTAAAGAATCTTAAAGCAATAGCGGCGGCTGTCTAACAAGCCGCCCCGAAAGGAGACCGTCATGAAAAGACCCTATCTAAAACTAAAAGTAACGCTTCTGTTTACATTGGTGCTGGCGACATGTTTTGCCCTCGCCCTTGCCGCGGACAACAAGCCCGCCGCCAAAGGGAAACCCCCGGTCGTAAAGAAAATCCTCATCGTCACCGGCGTCGACTATCCCGGGCACAAGTGGAAGCTCACCACGCCCATCCTGAAGAAAGCAATCGCCAAAGACAAACGTTTGAAAATTACCGTCGTCGAGGACCCGAAATTTCTCGCCTCACCCGACCTGAACAAATACGATGCCGTCGTCCTTCACTTCATGGACTGGGAGGTCCCCGACCCCGGCGCCAAGGCCCGCGCGAACCTAAAAGCATTTGTCGAAAACGGCAAAGGCATGGTTGTCGTCCACTTCGCCTGCGGCGCCTTCCAGGACTGGGGCGAATTCAAGAACCTCGCCGGCAGGGCCTGGGACCCGAAACTCAGAGGCCACGACCCCCACGGCAAGTTCAAAGTCGAAATCACCGACACAAAGCACCCGATCACAAAAGGCCTGAAATCCTTCGAAATCACCGACGAACTCTACACCTGCCTGGCAGGCGACAGAAAAATCAAACTGCTGGCAAAAGCAAAATCAAAAGTAGACGGCAAAGACTATCCCATAGCCTTCGTATTCAACTACGGCAAAGGAAGAGTCTTCCACAGCCCGTTAGGACACGACGTAAAGGCATTCTCCAACCCCGGATGCGCAGAACTCTTCCGAAGAGGAACCGCCTGGGCCGCCGGACTCGAACCGGTTCGTCCAAAAAAGGTTGTCTTGATCGCGGGACCGAACAGCCATGGTCCGGGCACGCACAACCACATAGAAGGTGTCCAATTGCTCAAGCACTCTATCGAGACGTCGCCGAATATCTCGCCGATTCAAGTGGAGGCTATTCTTGGTGATTGGCCTAACGACATGGGGGTACTGGACGACGCCGACAGTATATTGATTTTCTCGGATGGTGACGGCGGACATCCTCTTGCCAAAGCAGACCGTCTGGAAAAGATACGTGCGTTAATGAAGCGAGGAGTCGGGCTGGCCCTGATACATTACGCCGTCGCACCGCCAAACGGCAAGCAGGTTGGGTCGAGTTTTCTGGAATGGATCGGCGGCTACTATGAAAACGGCTACTCCAGGAACCCGATAAATGAGCTTCGCCTTCAACAGGGAGCAGCCGATCATCCGATTTGCCGGGGCTGGGGCGGTTATTCGGCAAAGGACGAATTCTATTACCGAATCAGGTTCGATGACAACGACAAGAGACTCAAACCAATCTTGACGGCGATGCTGCCGAAGGATAATCCCGAACGCCAGGTATTGGCCTGGGCGGTCCAGCGTGCCGACGGCGGACGTGGTTTTGGCTTTACGGGCGGACATTACCACGAAAACTGGAAAATAGAACCGTTTCGAAAGATGGTTCTCAACGCCATACTCTGGACTGCCGGCATACCCATACCGGAAAACGGTGTTGAATAATACCAATTTGGTGGCTAAGAGCCTACCCTACTGCCAACATCACCGTCAAAGCTTGAAGAAAGGACGTATCTAAAATGAAAATCGGTTTTCACACAGATGCTTTTAATTCGGCGTATTTTGGTTTTGAGGCCTGTCTCGAATGGGGCCAAAAGAACAACGTTCATTATATCGAGTGCGGGCTGATCGACGGCGTAAGCTGGATTCACGGGCTGGGCTATCAGCCGCATGTCGCACTGTACGAAGATCCGGTCCTCCTCGACAAGAAAATGACAGGCTACGGCCTGAACTTCTCGCAGGTCGATGCCGCCTATCCCCTAAGCGGCGCCGACGGCCCCCTTCGCGGCGTGCCTTATGTAATGAAGGCGATCCAGTGGGCTCATCTGATCGGCTGTCCGTGCGTTGATACCACCGACGGCATGGGCAAACCCGAAGGACTCACCGACGAAGAAGCCATGAGTATGATGAAGCGAAGCTACGAACAGATCGTCGAAGTCGCCGCCGCCCACAAGGTCATCGTAAACATCGAGCCCCACGGCTATTTCACCACGCGACCCGAAATGATGGAGCGCATGCTCAACTTCTGCGACAGCCCGTACCTGCGCATGAACATGGACACCGGCAATACCTACATCGCCGGACAGGATCCCGTCGCCTTCCTAAAAAGGTTTATCGATCGCGTCTCTCACGTCCACATAAAAGACGTCTCCGAATCGTTAGCGGCAAAAGTCCGCGGCGGCCAAACCGGCATCGCCGTAAGCCACTGCGCCTTAGGCGACGGTGTAAACGCCGACAACATCCGCAAATGCCTAAAACTCCTCCGCGACAAAGGCTACAAAGGCGTCCTCAGCATGGAATGCGAAGGCCAGGCCGGACCAATGATCGAAAAATCCCTCGCCTGGATGAGAAAAACATTAGCCGAACTCAACATCGCCATAGAATAAACCCCTGTAAATGAGGCTGTTGAAAAACCTGCCAAAGGCTGTAGGGTGTCCCGAGTAACCTGTCCCGACCTGTCGGGGTCGGGATTAGCCCACCGGAATTGCCCTACACCCTTGTCACCGTTAGTCAGCGTTTTTTCTTTGCTCTGCTGCGTTTGGGCTGGGCTGATGTCTTCTCGGCGGGACCGCCGCCGAACTGCTTCCAGTAGCGTTCTTTGAATGGATTCACCTTCGGTCCGACGGCATCTTCGTTCACCATCAAGGGCAATACCTCCTCCCACCACGCATCATAAGCCCGCCGCATCTTCGCAACCACTTCCGGATGCTTCTCGATTACGTTGGTCGTCTCACCCGGATCATTCCTGATGTCGTACAACTCCTTGTTATTGACCAGTCGGAACCTGCTGTTTCGCACCGCACAATTCCTGTATTTGGACTCGGTAGCTTTGCCCCTGGCCCCTCGCCCCTGATGCACAAAGACATAGCGGTCCGGCCAGTCGGCATTGGCGTCTTTCAATAACGGCACGAGGCTTCGCCCGTCAAGCTTGACATCGGTGGGAATCTTCGCGCCCGCCAATTCGGCAAACGTTGCAAACATATCGATGTGCGCCGTGAGTTTGTCCACGTCCACACCCGGCTTTAGAGTACCCGGCCAGCGGAAGAAGGCGGGCACCCGCGTCCCGCCCTGATACGGCCCGCCCTTGGCCCCGCGCATGCCCGCGTTGTATATGCCGTTTTTCGTATGGCCGTTGTCCGTCATGAAAATGACAAGCGTGTCCTCGGCAAGCTTCCAGGCCTTGAGCTTATCCAGCACCACCTTGACGTTGTCGTCGATGTTCGTAATCATCCCATAATAGGCGGCGGTGTTCTCCTTCAGGCCGGCGTCCAGATACGGCTTCTTGTACGAATCCGGACAGACCAACGGACTGTGCGGAGCGTTCGTTGTGATATAGGCAAAAAACGGCTTGCGGCCTTTGCGTATCTCATCCATCCAGGCGATCGCCCGGCCGAAAAAGATATCCGTGCAATAGCCTTTGGTCTTTTCAAATACGCCGTTGTGCAGAATCGCCGGATCGAAATACTTGTTGCCCGGCGCATCCCCGCAACTGCCCGGATATGACTGGCCGATCCCGCCGCCGCCGTGGATAAAGACCTCGTCGAACCCGCGATTGTTCGGCTGGTAGGCATCCTCGTCGCCGAGATGCCACTTGCCGAAGATACCCGTCGTGTAGCCCGCCGACTTCAGCACCTGTGCAACAGTCGTCGATTTCAGGCTCATACGCTCGCGCTCGTTAATCGTATGAGTCACCCCGTTCTTGAACTCGTGCCTGCCCGTCATCAGCGACGCCCGCGTGGGAGCACACGTCGGGCTGACATGAAAATCGGTAAATCGCACGCTCTCGCTGTTCATCGCATCCAGGTTCGGCGTCTTGATATACGGATTGCCGTGACAGGCCAACTCGCCATAACCCTGGTCGTCCGTTATAATCAAAACGATATTCGGCCTTTTCCCCGCAAGACTCGCCGCTTTGCAGTCCATCGGCAACTTCGCTAATGCCCAGGCTGCCCCGCCGGCATACACAGCATTTCTTAGAAACGTTCGTCGATTCATCTGCTCATCTCCCTATTCAATAGTCGATCTCATATAACGGTCTCGAATCACCGCTCAGCCGTGTGGCGCCAAGCCACAGCCAACTCATCCCAATGATTATACCATTTTCCACGTCCTTATGGAAACACTTTGCATCCCGCCGCAAACGGCTCATAACTTCACAAAACCCCTTGAGTTGCGCCTGCGTCTTTTGTATAATAGGCGATTCCCTTAATGCCGAGTTTGGGACTGGTAAGGATAGTCTTTATATGCAGGATTCTTCCGCACAACCGGATAACGCACGCATAGGTCATTGGCAGCGTCTGATGATGGCGGTCTTCGCTGCGACGGTGTTCGTCGGGGCGTTTTTGCTCTTCCAGGTACAGCCGCTGATCGGCAAGTTTATACTGCCCTGGTTCGGCGGCAGCCCGGAGGTCTGGACGACGTGCATGCTCTTTTTCCAGGTGCTGCTGCTCGCAGGCTACGCCTACGCCCATCTTGTCGTAACTTATTTTCCCCGGTCTCTCCAGGCGACGATACAAATTGTCCTGCTCGTCGCGGCGGTGGCGCTGCTTCCGATCCTGCCGGCGGCAACGTGGAAACCCGACGGCACAGAGAGTCCGATGGTCCATATCCTGCTCCTGCTGACTGTCTGTGTGGGTCTGCCCTATTTCATCCTCTCGGCGACCGGCCCGCTCATACAGGGCTGGTTTGGCAGGACCCTGCCGGGCAAGTCGCCCTATCGGCTTTACTCGCTTTCCAACGCCGCATCGCTACTGGCGCTTCTGAGCTATCCTCTCGTTGTCGAACCGCTGTTGGCAAGACAGACCCAGGCGCAGGTCTGGGGCTGGGGACTGACGGCCTTTGCCCTGCTGAGCATAGCCGCCGCTCTGCTGCTGTGGACCCACAAGCCGGCCGGCGACAAGACATGCCGGACAAAACACACCGCAACACCCGCCCCCCGACCTGACCGGCGAAGGTGGCTGCTGTGGCTTGCACTGCCCGCCGGCGCTTCGGTGGTGCTGCTTGCCGTCACCAACAAGATCTGTCAGGACATAACTGTTGTGCCGCTGTTCTGGGTATTGCCGCTTGCGGTGTATCTGCTGTCGTTTATCATCTGCTTCCACAGCGAAAGATGGTACGTGCGCAACGTCTGGGTAACCGCCTTTATCCTGTCGTTTATCGCGCTGGTCGCGGCGACATCGTTGACCGCCGAAATCTCCGCCGCATGGTACATCTTCATCCACACCGCCGCACTGTTTACATGCTGCATGGTCTTTCACGGCGAACTGTACGCAATCAGACCCGACGCGAAGCATCTGACCGGTTTCTACCTCATGATCGCAACCGGCGGCGCCCTTGGCGGCTTCTTTGTCGTCGTCGTGGCGCCGCTTATATTCAACACCTATTTCGAGTTGTACGTCGGCCTGCTAATGTGCTGCCTGTTTGTATTGCTCAGCGAATCGACCGGCGCGGTCGGCTCCGCCAGGCGACGAGTCGTATGGATCTGCCTGATATGCATTGCAGGCGCCGCCGGATTCGTCATGCAGAGCAAAAGGCTCGGCCTGGGCGGCAAGGCGATTGCAGCCGATCGCAATTTCTTCGGCATCCTGACCGTCTGGGAGAAGGAGCCCGACGATCCCGCAAGGCATCACTTCGTCATGCAGCACGGCATGACCAATCATGGGCTGCAGTTTACCGACCCGGCAAGACGCACAGAACCTGCCGCGTATTTCAGCCGAAAAAGCGGCGTGGGGTTGGCGATGCAATACACCTCGCACAAAGACAACCGCCGCGTCGGCATAATAGGATTAGGCGTCGGCACCATCGCCGCATACGCCCGCCAGGGCGACCATTTCACCTTCTACGAAATCAACCCCCAGGTCGAGCACCAGGCAAGGGAGTACTTTACTTATCTCGCCGACTGCAAAGGCAAGGTAGATGTTATCTTAGGCGACGCAAGACTCACCCTCGAAAGACTGCCCAGCGAGCAATTCGACCTCCTCGTCCTCGACGCCTTCACCGGCGACGCAGTCCCCGTCCACCTCCTCACAAAAGAAGCGTTCGACATCTACCTAAAGCACCTAAACCCCAACGGCCTGATCGCAATGCACATCTCGACAAACCACGTTGACCTCCAGTCCGTAGTACGCAGATTAGCCGCCCATTTTGGGCTCTCAACAGCATGGATAGAAACACACAGAAACGACGCAAAAGGAATCTTCGACTCCGACTGGATCATCCTCGCCAGAAACAAAGACTTCCAAAGCAACCCCCAAATAAAAACCGCAACAACCCAATACAAAAACCCTCCCAAAGACATCAGCCTATGGACCGACAACCACGCAAACCTACTCCAGGTCCTGAAGTAACACGGATTGTGAAAAAATCGCGTGCCGTAATGCGTGGGTAAAACTCTTTTTACAATAACATATAAACCTCACAACGCGTGATGAATAATACCATTTGGTATAACACATTTCCCCCGGCCTGCAAGAATCTCACTGCCCGCCCGCCAAGCGATTCCAATTTCAATAGAAAATCGTCAATCCAAATCCACCCCCGTGTCATTCCCGACCCCGATCGGGAATCCAGAATAAGAAAGCAAAGCGAAGCGCTTCAAATCCGGTTAACCCCAGTGTTCGCCTGGGGTAATAAAAAAACATCGCCGAAGTCGATACCACTACTCCCCGAGGGCTCTACGGATGACCCCCCTATTCTCTAATTTGACCTGCCAACCGCAACAATACGATCACTTCTCCGACAGGTCCTTCTCGGAAATCAATATGAACTCCTTGCAGTTCTCAAACATCCCATCCGTTTCAGAATCTTTCCACTTAGCAT
>JAGHBX010000306.1 GCA_021160785.1 Planctomycetota bacterium
CAGGATTGCCCTCTGGCTGATTTGACCGATGATTGTCGGGTAGATGTTGACGATCTGTTTGTCTTTGGTCTCCAGTGGCTGGACATTCCGGGTGGTTCCGGCAATCTTGACGGTCTGGGCGGCGTCGATATAGGCGATTTTGTGCTTCTTGCCGCCGATTGGGGCACGGAGGGCATACCCCCTGTCACATTAGTCATTAACGAGTTCATGGCGGACAACAAGGATTTCTATCTCGACCCGGCGGGTGAGGACGACGACTGGATCGAGATTTACAATTACGGCGACACGGACATCGATATGGCCGGGATGTATCTCTCCGACGACCTGTTAGTTCCAGACATGTGGATGGTTCCTTACGGGAAGGGGGATGCGACAATTGTACCGGCAGGGGGTTACCTTTTGATCTGGGCCGACAACGATACGGGGCAGGAGGGGCTTCACGCAACTTTTGGATTGGGTCGTGATGGAAACGAGGACGTAGGCCTTTTCGACTCGAATGGGAAACTCGTCGACAGTATCGCTGATTTCGGGCCTCAACTGGAAAATCATTCGCTCGGTCGATTTCCGAACGGCCAGGCGCCATTGCAGGTCTTCGGCAGTTCGTTAGGTACGGCGCCGACACCGGGCAAGGCTAATTCGACAGATCCCGCCGACGACAATATTGTCATCAGCGAAATCATGTATCATCCCTACCATGACAGCAGCATCACAGAGCCGGAGAACATTGGCGAAGAATATATCGAGCTTTACAACAAGGGCGCTGCAACGATTAATCTGCAGGACTGGCGGTTCGCCGACGGGATTGATTTTGTCTTTCCTCTTGTCACGCTGAATGCCGGCGAATGCCTTGTTGTTGCCGCCGATCTCGCCGCGTTCCAGGCAAAGTATCCCGCGGTTAGCAATGTAGTGGCTGGCTGGACGGGGCACTTGAGCAACTCCGGCGAAAGGATCGTGCTGTCGAATTCCGACGGTCGGTTGATCGATGATGTTCGATACAGCGACGAGGGCGACTGGTCGGAGCGTTATCTTGGTCCGGTGGATGAAGGCCACCGCGGCTGGCTGTGGTCGAATGCCCACGACGGAGACGGCAAGAGTATCGAGGTGATCAATTTTTCGACAGATAACGATTGCGGCCAGAACTGGGGGGCGAGTACGGTCGCCGATGGCACTCCGGGGGTTTCCAACTCCATTGCCTCCGGCAATATCGCCCCGGTGATTGAAGATGTGGAGCATTCGCCGATAATTCCCAAAGATAATGAGACGGTCGTTGTGACCGCTTCGGTGAGTGACGATTTGGGCGTCGGTCCGACGGTGAAACTTCACTGGCGGGTGGATGCGTCCGGTTACAACAAATCCACGTATCCTGTTTACGAGCCGGCCACCTTTACTGTGGTGGACATGTATGACGACGGAATGGGCGGCGGGGTTTTCTCGGCGGAAATCTCCGCTCATCCGGAAGGGACTATTATAGAGTTCTTCATCGAAGCGGGCGACGGTGTCAATGTGCGTACATGGCCTGCGCCGGCGGACGTGGATGGTGGTTTAGAGCAGGTTGCCAACTGTCTGTATCAGGTGTATCTAACGGACAGTCTGTTCGATCCGGCCGACGACTGGACGCCGGGCCGCCAGCCGCTGTACAACATCATCATGACTAATGCGGAGCGCGGTCGAATTCAGGACATAGGCGATGATCGCGAAGACCGTGAGAGCAACGCCCAGATGAATGCCACCTTTATCAGTGTGGACGGAGTAGATACGAAACTTCGATACAATTGCGGCGTTCGCAACAGAGGCCACGGCACGCGCGACGATCCGCCTAACAATTTCCGTGTGAACTTCCGTCAGGATGATCCGTGGAAAGGCGTAACGGCAATTAATTTGAACGATCAGCACACCTACCTTCAGTACTTCGGTCATATACTGTTCAAACTTGCCGGTCTGCCATCGGAGGATCCCCTTGCGGTGCAATTGCGAATAAACGGCGTCAATGATGCGGCCAATTACCACAGCCTTACCCAGGGATCTTACGTTCACCTGGAGGCATACGATACCGAATGGGCGGGAAACCATTTCCCCGACGATCCGGACGGCAATCTGTACGGTGCGGTCAGTTACTCCCATGGCGCCGAGCTGGATTTCCTGGGCTGGGATCCCACTTTGTACAACAAACCGAAAGACAAGTACGCCAAGAACAGCAACTCGGCGGCCGAGGACTGGTCCGACCTTATAGACATGACCTATGTGCTGGATGTGGGCGAGACATCGGATGAGGACTTCATAAATGAGATAGACCGGAAAATCAACGTTGATCAGTGGCTGCGATGGTTTGCTATCGCTAATCTCATGACCTCTTCGGAGACCAATCTCGGAAACGGTTCGGGGGACGATTACTTCATGTATTTCGGCACCGAAGATCGTCGATGTCTCCTGCTGCCGCATGATCAGGATTCGGTACTGACGAGGGGCGGTGTGAACGACAGCATCTGGCTTGACGGCAAGATTAGTTCGCTTCCTGTAATCGAAAGATTTCTGGAACATCCCCGATTCACCGGCGACTATTACGGTCAATTTCGTGATCTGTTTGATACTGTTTTTGCCGCGGACAATTTCAATCTGACGGTGGATCGCTTCCTCGACTGGGTCGATCCTTCGGTCCGCAGCCAGATCAAGAGTTATGTTGCAAGTCGTGAAACGAACATATTGAGCGGCGGCAGCCCTCAAATACCAGCCTCGACATTTACGATTCAAACGCCTCTGCCGGAATCTCCCTCGGGATCGGGCTATTACAGGACTACGGCCGCCAATCTTGGAACGGCGGAAGTTTACGGAGCGGCGGATGTTTTCCAAACGCGATCGGTGACAGTCAATGGCGTCAAAGCCGACTGGGATAATATAAACGGCGACTGGTCTGTTGTCGGGCCGATACCGTTGAATCCGGGAATTAATCGCGTTGCAGTTGAGGCATTCGACGATCCTAACGGGATCGGCAGCCGGCGACTCGAAAAGGACTACATCGATATCTGGTATGACGACAGCAGCGAAAGCACGATTTCCGGTGCGGTTGCGACCAGGACTCTCGATGCGGCCTCGGGGCCATGGCATGTAACCGGGAGCATTACCGTTGGCAGCGGGGTTACTCTTACTATCGATCCCGGCACGACGCTGTTCTTCGACGCGGGTGTGGGCATAACCGTCAACACCGGCGGGCGGCTTGTAGCTGAGGGAACACGATACGAGCGAATCATGCTCACGCGAGTGCCCGGCAGCACCTCACGATGGGGCGGCATTACGTTGGACTATACGCTCGCGGATAATCGCCTGTGTTACGTAGATATGGAGTTTGGCGACAGCCAGGCCCAGTCTGTCCACATTGACCATGCAAGACTTCTTATTGACCACATGAGCTGGAACCTAACCAGCAAAAACACCATTCAAGTTGAACATCCCAGCCTAATCGTACAGAACTCAGCCCTTCCTAACCATGACGGTGAAGAATCAATCCATGGCGAAGGTCTTATCGGAGATGAGTATCTTATAGTCCAGGGCAATACATTTGGCATACCGAGCGGTTATCAGGATGTAATTGATTTCAGCGACTGCAAGCGACCCGGGCCTATCCTCCAGGTGTATGACAATGTCTTTCTTGGCGGCGGCGATGACGCTCTTGACCTTGATGATACGGACGCACATATCGAAGGCAACCTGTTTATGAATTTTGCCAGCGGCCACACCGGCAATGACGGCAGTTCAACCGCCAACGCGGTGGCCACAGACGCCGGAAGTGATATTACAATTGCTCGCAACATATTTATCGGCGGCGACCATCATATTCTGCTCAAGAACGACGTATATGTAACCGCTCAAAATAACGTCTTTATCGGCGCTACAATGTGCGCGATTAATTTCGGGGAACCCGGTCGAGGTGTCGATCCCGGAGAAGGGGCCTATCTGGAAGGCAATATCTTCCTGGACAATGCCGCGGTATTTCATAATATCGGTAATAATCCGAGCTATCCTGGCTACGGGGACGCTGTTGTGATCACTGTAAACAACTCAATCATATCGTCTGAGTACGTTGGCCTTGGCAATGGAAACATGGATACCGATCCGCAATTTGTCGATGTGCAGAACGACGATTATCACTTGCAAAACTTCTCACCGGCGATTGGAACCGGGCCGTTAGGTCTGGACATGGGCGCTTATGTTCCAGCAGGAGCGACAATAAGCGGCGAACCTGCCCCGACAACCTGGCACACCGACGCCACACTCACCGTCGGCGGGCCGGGTATCACTCATTACAAGTATTCGCTAATCAGTTCAACCGGGCCATGGAGCGCCGAATTTGCGGTCGCCAGCCCGATTGCACTTACAGGACTTGTCAACGGTCAATCCTATACCGTCTACGTCCTCGGCAAAAATTCCGCAGATGTCTGGCAGAGTGAAGCGACCGTCTCCGATACATGGACAATCGATACGTCATTCTCCAAACTCATCATCAACGAAGTGAAGGCTCATTCCCATAGCGTATCGCCCGACCTGATTGAGTTGTACTATGACGGCCCCGCCGCGCTGGATATGACTGGAATGAGCATCACCGATAATCCAGGCAATCCTCGCAAATTCGTTTTCGAGGCTGGTACAACCATTAATCCGGGTGAATATAAGGTGCTTATCGCCGATCCGACGTCTGTTGTTCCGGGACACCTGAACTTTGCCATGACCAGTCTGGGCGACGAACTCTATCTGTACGATGCCGGCGGAAGCGTGATTGATTCGGTTGAATTCGGAATGCAATGGAATGACTGGTCGATCGGCCTCCTTGGCGACGGCCAGTGGCATCTGAACATTCCCACGTTAGGCGCAGCCAACGTCAAACAGCCGCTCGGCGACCCCGCCGCTCTGAAAATCAATGAGTGGCTTGCAAACGGCGACATCCTCTTTAACGACGACTTCATCGAACTGTACAATCCCGGCCTGTACCCGGTCAGTCTCGGCGAACTGTACCTGAGCGACAACGATACACAGCCCCTCAAGAGTTGCCTTGGCCCCTTGAGCTTCATTGAGCCCAATGGCTACGCCGTATTCCGGGCGGATGGCGGCGATAAGCCAGGACATGTCAATTTCAAACTCAACTCGACCAAGGGGACAATCTCATTGTCGGATGGTCAGGGTAATGTTATCGATCAGATTGTTTATCGTCCGCAGACAACGGACTACTCCCAGGGGCGCAGTCCGGACGGGGCCGAGACGCTGGCGTTCTTTGGGCTGCCAACGCCCTGGCTGGCCAATGATGCTTCCGGGTCGGAGTCCACATCGCTGGAGTTGGTTGCCGCTGACGCTGATGTTCTGTATAAAGTTCCAACCGATGCCAGCGACGAGAGCATATGGATGCAATTGGTATATGACAGTTCAAGCTGGCAGAGTGATGTCGGGGCCCTGGGCTTTGGTGAGGTCTTCACGGGCGGGGCAAACAGCAGCCAGTGGCAGGCGTTCAATGATTGCCAGATCACCCCACTGGGCGGTACGCAGGCCAACGTAACAACGTATAGCAAATATGGCGCCTATAGCGGTCCTGAAGGGGGTCCTTTGAAGGATTTTGCGACGGGCAGCGAAGTTGGTATGCCGACGGTAACTTTCACTTCGGTCGCTACGTTAGGGACAAGCACTGGCGGTGCGGCGGACAATCCTGCGTCGGGAACCGATGCATACAATTATTTCTTCGACGACGCGGGCCTTCCAATTGTGGACTTCGACGGCAACCTGGCGGATATGCAGGACACAGAATCGCTGACGATGACCTTTAGCGGTTTGAATCCCAACGCCACCTACAATTTTATAGGTTCGGTGGTTCGCAGCAAGGACTATCCCACCAGGATAACATTAGTGACGATTTCCGGTCATGACAGCGCCACCCCAAACAGCAGCATCAGCGGCGATACTCGTATTCAAACTCCGACGGAGGATACGGCCCTTTTGCAGGCCGGCAACAACAGCGGCACGGGATACGTGGTGGGTTGGACGAATATCGTAAGCGGACCTGACGGAAGCTTCGCGATTTTCTGCGAGAGATATTCCGGCAGCAAGGCATATCCGATCGCCGGCTTCCTGCTGGAGCAGTTGACCAGCGTGGCCGGTCCGCTTGAGACGGCGATGGTGGGCAACAATGCTTCGCTTTATGTGCGAACGGAATTTGAACTGGATGATGATCCGGCAGAGGTCAGTTCGCTTACGTTAAAGATGCAATACGATGACGGATTTATTGCTTTTCTAAACGGCGTGGAAGTGGCCTCGGATAACTTCGGGCTGACACGGGCGTGGAATTCGCAGGCCGACAGCGACCGGGCCGATGGACTTGCGAGTTCATATGTTGATTTCGATATTTCTGCGTTCAAAGCCAATCTCGTGGCCGGAACCAATGTATTGGCGATTCAGGGCTTGAACAACAGCCCATCCGATCCCAACTTCCTGGTTCAGGCAAAGCTCGAAGCGGTCATAACTCCGGTAAGTCCTGAAGACGCATTTGCCAATGCCGTCAAGATTATGGATGGATTGCGGATTACCGAGCTGATGTACAATCCGTCCGATGGCGCCGAATACGAATTCATCGAACTGCAAAATATAAGCGGCGCCACGTTTGATATTTCCGGTGTTCGTTTCACCGACGGAATTGACTTTACTTTCCCGGCGCAAACCGAGTTGGCGGCCGGCGGATTTGTCGTCCTTGCGGCTGATCGGCGGGCATTTGCACTCAAATATCCGACTGTGCCGGCGGCAATCGTTTTCGGGCCGTACGATGG
>JAGHBX010000642.1 GCA_021160785.1 Planctomycetota bacterium
GGCCTGGAAACTACCCGTCACCTGGTCATAGACAACCTTCAACCCGTCGGCGCCGCTTACCACAAGAGGCTGACCCGACCAAGCCGCACCCGAACACAAGACCACCGACAAAACAAGTAAAGAAAACCTGCGCATAATAACACCGCTCCTTTCTTAGCGTCATTATCCATATTCAAAGGAGTTGTGTCAATGGCATATTTCAATTGGTACTTGGCAGACATCGGAAATTGTGTTACAATATGTGCGGATTTTAACAGTTAAGTTTGGAAGGCGGTTCGATGCTTGACGGAACAAAACATACAATACTCGTTGCGATACTGGCGGCTGTCATCCTGGCGGTTTTCGGCTCTGTTGGCGCCGAGACCTCGTTTTACGTGGCGACTGACGGCAGCGACAGCAATCCGGGTACGGTCGGCAGGCCTTTTGCTACTATCAGCCGGGCCCGCAATGCCGTGCGGAAGAAGATCAAGGCGGGTCTCAATGAGCCTGTAACCGTATTTGTTCGCGGCGGCAGGTACCAACTCGATGATACTCTGATCTTTGAGCCCGAAGATTCGGGCAATACCGAATGCCCCGTCACCTACAAAGCCTTCCCCGGCGAAACCCCCATCGTAAGCGGCGGCCGGGTCATTACCGGCTGGCAAAAATCCGGCGACAATCTGTGGACCGCTCAAATAGCCGATGTCCGCCGGGGCAAGTGGTATTTTCGCCAGTTGTATGCAGACGGCAAGCGACTCGCCCGGGGACGGTATCCCGAAGACGGCCTGCTGCGGATCAAGGCCGTCAGCAGTGACGTAAGAACTATCGACCTTGACAAACCGCTGCCTTTCAAGGACCTGGGCGGTCGAGACGCCGAAATCATCGTAATACAAAATTGGTCGATTGCACGGTCAATAATTGAGTCGTCACAAACGCTGCGCGTTCAGGCCAAAACTCCTCTCGGCTGGGTCGGACACAGCGCGACAACCGCCTCTCCGGGCAAACCGGTATATCTCGAAAATGTAATCGAGTTTGTACGATCACCCGGACAATGGCATCTGGACCGAAAAACGGGGACAGTTACCTGGTTCGCTGAAAAGAATGCCAATCCCAACGACAAAACGTTCATCGCACCTCGAACAGAAAAACTCCTCTCGATAAAAGGCGTTGTCGACAAACCGGTGCGCAACCTGAGATTCCACGGAATAGTCTTTGAGCATTCGCAATGGAACCTTCCCGAAGGCGGCTATGCGGGCATTCAGGCGGGATACAACGGAACAAAGAACAAGCCGCCCGATGAATTCGAAAAGACGCTGCCCGTGGCAATCGAGCTTCAGTATGCCGCAGACTGCGAATTTATACGCTGCCGAATCCGGCACACCGGCGCATCCGGCATCGGACTCGGCGCAGGCTGCCTCAGAAACAGGATCATCGGCTGCGAGATCGCCGACATCGGCGGCAATGGCATCCATATCGGCCTGCCCAAAGGCCCCATAGCCACACTTTCCCAGGACTGGGATGACGACCGTGATATACCGGTCGCCAATGAAGTCTCAAACTGCCACATTCATCATTGTGCAGCGGAGAGTTTCGGGGCAGTCGGGCTATTCGCCGCCTTTTCCAAAAACACGCGGATCAGTCACAATCATGTTGCTGATATGCCCTATACCGGCATATCCATCGGCTTCAGGTGGAACACAACGCCCACCAGCCAGTCGCACTGCATTGTGGAATACAACCGCATTCATGACGTGATGACCAGGATCGCCGACGGTGGCGGCATTTATACATTGGGCTATCAGCCTGGGACGATCCTGCGAGGCAATCATATCTACAACGTCTACCGCTCATCGTACGCTCACGGCGGGGCGCCGAACAACGGCATCTTCTTCGATGAGGGCAGCAAGGGATTCCTCGTCGAAGACAACGTAATCTACAACACAAGCGGCAATCCTATTCGCTTCAATCAGAACAAGAAAGAATGGCACACATGGCGCGACAACCGCTTCGGCGTCAAACCGGATGAGCCGAATTTCCCAAAGGCAACTGTAAACAAGGCGGGCCTGCAGGAGCCTTACAGAAAAGCCCTGTCTGAATAGTGCCCCTCATCTTCCTCTTTCGCCTTCCCAGAGCATGATCTGGAGTCGCTGCGACAGCATAAATCCGGTTTGCAGACAGAAATCGGCTAACATTTGCGATTTTTCGAGCAGTTCCTTTCTCGTCCGGGCCTGCGGCATGAGGTAAATCTTGTAAGGATTGACGTTATTCAACTGTTCGATGCAGCCGGCGATTTCATCCAGATCGGCGGGACTGTCAACCACGAATTTGAGCTGATAGTTGTAATTGTCGATAAGCTCCTGTAACGCCGGCAGATTGAACCGCTGTTTTTCATGTTCCTCGGCCGAGCCCGATTCCGTCGGCGTCGAATTCGAGAGCTTGGGGCTTATGCTCATAAGACCGCACGGCAGATCGCCCACGTACCGGATGCCGCTGGTCTCAATGGTAATGTGCATGCCGGCTTCGGCAAAGGGCCTGATAAACTCGCCGAGCCCGTCGAGAACCATCGGCTCGCCGCCGGTAACAACGAGGTGTCGTGTCGGCCGAGAC
>JAGHBX010000594.1 GCA_021160785.1 Planctomycetota bacterium
GCCCACTCCGGACGGGCCTAACAGCACAAAGTACTCGCCGTCATTGATCGTAAGCGAGACATCTTTCAGCTCAAACGCCCCGAACCGTTTGCCGATGGATTGCAGTTGAAGCATTAAAACTCCCGCCCAGCTTTGGGCCGAAGAAAGACCCGCAGCATGATAAATATCGCAACGCAAATGAGTATCAGCAAAACGGCGACCGACGTTGCAGCCCCGAGTCCGCGGTCGTTGAAACGCTGAAATATCATCACCGGAGTCGTCATCGGATGATAAGCGACAATAACGACCGCGCCGAATTCGCTGATGCCCCTGGCCCACATAAGCACCAGCCCGGACAGAATCCCTCGCCGGGCAAGCGGCAGCGATATTGTAAAGAAGACCCGCCGGGGCGTGGCGCCCAGGGTACGCGCCGCTTTCTCCAGCTTTGTGTCCACGCTGCCGAAGGCGTCGCGGGCGGCGTTTATCAAAAACGGTATGGACACAAACGCCATCGCAATTGCAATCCCCGCTGTCGTACCCGTCAGCCCCCGGCCGAACAGCCTGCCGATTAACGACTGCCTCCCGATAACCGTAAGCAACGCGATACCCGCCGCCGAATGCGGAATAATAATCGGCAGATCGATCACGGCAAGAAGGACCGACCGACCCCAAAAATCCTTCCGGGCAAGCAGATACGCAAACGGAACACCCACCAGCGCCGATGTAACCGTCGCAAAGAAAGCGGCCGCTAATGTCAGCCTGATAGAATCGAGCACTTCGCGGTCAACCGCCGCCGCCTTCATATCCGAGCCCGACGTCGACAGCACAATACTCACCAACGGCGCAACCACAAACAGAATCACGCATGACCCAAGCAGGGCCAAAACCAGGTTAAACCACCCGATTTGCCGTTGCTTTGCTGCACTCATTAAAACTCCGGTAACCGTTCACATTTCTTCCTGTTAATCTCGTGCATCAGACAGCATCAAACCAATCTCTCTTCTTTGACAGGATAACAGGATGACTATAAATCTTCCACTTTTCGCCTTGTTTTTTTATCATCTGTTTTCCATCCTGTTATCCTGTCAAAACCCCCCCCTCAACGAATCCGGCAATCTGTCGGCGCCGTCAACTATGGCGGGTTTCATACACCGCTGGCCGTTTCTTTCCATAATCGCCTGTCCCTTCTCCGACAGCAGCAGCGCCACCCACGCCTCGGCTGCCTCGCGATTCGGCGCATTCTTCGGAATCGTAACCGAATACACCATCGGCTCGCCCCTCCGCGTAATCGTCTCGCCCGGCTTCCTGCCTGACACCTCCACCACGGCCGTATTATACAGCGCCGCATGCGACTGCGATTTCAAATTGATCTCATCCGGCAGCAGGACCATTTTCAGTCCGTGCTGCGATGCCACCGACCGGTATATAAAAACATAGTCAATCTCGCCAGCCTCCAACAACGCCAAAAGATCGGTCTCCTTCGGGCGAATGTGCCTGTCCTTCGCCCCAAGCCCGGCGGCAAGGCCGGGTATCTCGTAGTGCTTCTCGGCCAACTGAAACACCATCAATGTTCGATACCCGCAGGGGTCCATATCCGGATCGCTCCGCCCGAAGGCGACAGCGTCTCTCGTCAGTATATCGTACCAGTTCTCCGCCGTTATATCGCCACTGCCCCTGGACTCATCCGTATAGGCGATAGCCATCTCATTAAGGGCGAATCGAATATTAAAGTCGACATGATCGCCCATCAGCAGGTTGTCGACGACTTTATAATCCGCCGAACCCATAACATCGCACGCACGCCCAAGATCGCTTATCTTACGCGCACACATCCGACTGCCCGCCGCCTCTGCCTTAACGGCAATATCCGGATAAGCCTTCCCAAACTCAGCCGAAACCTCCCCAAAAGGAACCGAAAGACTACCCGCATGAAAGATAACCAACTCCCCACCCGCCGCAGCCGACGTAATCTCCCGGTAAGCCGTCACCCCCCCAAAAACAGCAACCACCACCGCCCCCAACGCAACCATAACCCAAACATTTCGCGCCATTATCAGCTCCCGCAATCCGTCCAATCCCAACAAGTTGCTGCGATCAGAACAAAACTCGATCCGCCATACAATACCCGTCCCGCCCCATAAAATCAACCGCATGACAAAGTCATCCTGATAGCGCATTTTTTTCGTGGGATTGGTATCAGACGTATGCTTACAAGCTTAAGGATCGGGCGATGGAGTTGCTTCGCACTGGAATGGGCCGTCCGGCGGGTCGTCCTTCCGGACTCTTTGCTGCTGCCCGATTACAGGACACGCCGCCGACGCAGCCAAATAACTGAACTTGTCCCGATCGCTCCCAGCAAAAGCGCACCCGGAGCCGGAATTGGAATCGGAGACGGACTCGGGGTCGAGAGCAGGCTGATCGTCGCAGATTCGGCATTCCAGCCGATCACCGTACTCCAGGCCGTGCCGTCCGCCCAGAAACCGCCCAGCGTTCCTATTCCGAAGAGCTGATCGCCTGCAATGCTCAGACCGTCAGTTGCCAACCAACCGTATCCATAGAACGTAGTCAGGCTGGAAC
>JAGHBX010000055.1 GCA_021160785.1 Planctomycetota bacterium
GGCTCAGACAAGGCCAACTATCCGTCATCATCAGCGAGTTCGCCGCGATCAACCGCGGTGGGGGAGCATTACTGGACGAAGACAACGATTCACCCGACTGGATCGAAATCCATAATATCACCGACGCCACAATCAGTCTTAAGGGCTGGTATCTGACCGACAGATCCGACGACCTCAATAGATGGCGGTTCCCTGAAATCATCATGACCCCCGACAGCTATCGTTTAGTGTTTGCCTCGGGCAAGAACCGGCGCGATCCCGAGAGCGAACTGCACACAAACTTCTCGCTGAGCGCAGACGGCGGGTATCTCGCCCTTGTGCGACCCGACGGCTCAACCATCGCCTGGGCATACGATGACTATCCGCAGCAGTACGGCGGTGTTTCTTTCGGCGTGAGCGATTCGGCGGCTGGGTCGTCCACTGAAACCATCCTTGTCCCGGAAGACACACCGGCTGCGGCGCTGATACCGACGGACGGTTCGCTCGGTCTGTCCTGGACAGTATCGAACTTCGATGATTCAGCCTGGTTAAGCGGTCAGACCGCTGTCGGTTATGACTACGGTTCCTATATCAACCTGGACGTCTCCGCCATGAGGAACAACGTCGAGTCGGTTTACATTCGAGTCCCCTTTGAGGTCGATGATGTCGCCGCCATTAACGAACTAACTTTGCGAATGAAATACGACGACGCTTTCGTAGCCTATATCAACGGCACGTTCGTCGCCCGCAGCGCCAACTCGCCCGAGCTTGCGGACCTGGCGTGGGACTCCGGCGCAACCGCCAATCGCGATGACGGGGATGCGCAGATTTACGAAGAATTTGATATTACATTACACAAGGGCGCCCTTGTCCAGGGGCAAAACATGCTTGCGATTCACGGGCTTAACTGGAAGACGAGCAGTTCGGACCTGCTCATGCTGCCTGAACTAAAATCCACCGACACGGACTCGTTTGACATTGAATCGCTGATCACGGGTTATTTCCTCTCGCCCACACCCCGCCTGATCAACAGTACGTCCATTGCAAGTCCCGGCCCGTGGATCGACCAGGTTACGGACAATCCCCCTCGTCCATCGGATAACGAAGACCTGACAATAACGGCGCGCGTCGAGCAGACGCTTGCGCCAGTTGATACGGTAACACTGCATTATCGTGTAATGTACGGCGGCACTGTCAACCTCGAGATGTTCGACGACGGCCTGCACAACGACGGCGACGCCGGCGACGATCTTTACGCGGCGACCATCCCTGCAAATGCCGCCGACCCGGGCGAGATGGTCCGCTGGTATGTCACCGCAACCGACGACCAGGCCCAGACATCGCGCAATCCGCTGTTTCCGTACTCGACAAACTCCGCTGAATACTTCGGCGCCGTAATTGCCGATCCCTCGACGAGCAGCCTTCTGCCTGTTATCGAGTGGTTCACAGATAATGTCAGCGGCAGCGAAGGCGGCGGGGCACGCGCCTCGGTCTATTATGACGGTCGTTTCTACGACAACATCCTGATGCATAACCGCGGCGGAAGCACCACGAGTGTATCGACTACCTCCGGCGCCAACAAGGTGCATCTCAAGTTCAACTTCAATACCGGACAGAAATTTAAGTACGATCCCGACAACCCCAGTGTAAACGAATTCAATCTCAACCACACCTACAGCGATAAGTCGTATCTGAGGCAGCCGCTGGCGTTTGAATACTACGACCGGGTGGGATGCCCCGGAAGCGAATCGTTCCTGGTTAGAGCCCATCGAAACGGTCGGTTCCATGCCGTCATGGCCTTTATCGAAGAACCCGAAGAAGAAATGCTCGAGCGTGAGGGGCTCGACCCGCGCGGAGCGCTATACAAAATGTACAACCAGTTCACGTCCCCCTCCGGCGAGAAGAAAACGCGCCAGTGGGAAGGAAGCTCCGATCTGTCCGTTTTTATGAACGGCATGAACCAGACCGGTGCGGCAAGACACAATTACATCTTTGACGCCGTCGACATGCCCAGGATGATCAGCTATCTCGTGGGCACGGTCATTGTTCACCAAAACGACCACCCGCACAAGAACCACTATCTCTATCGCGATTCCGAAGGGTCGGGAGAGTGGTTCTTCATGCCCTGGGATCACGACCTGACATGGGGCTCCAACTGGACCGGCTCGTCATACCACGACTACATCTACGCAGCCGATGACCAGGTCGGCAGAGGAACTTCCGTCAAGCCTTCGCACCCGTTTGTCGGCAAGGAAGACTGTCAGGAGTGGAACTACCACTGGAACCGACTGACCGACAAGCTGCTTAACGACATGACATTTCGCGAAATGTACCTGCGCCGACTCCGAACGGTAATGGACGATATTCTAAAGGCGCCCGGCACACCCTATAGCGAACTGGTCATAGAAAAACGCATCGACGAAATCATCGCCCAGGCTCGTCCGGATATCGAAGAAGACTTTCTCAAATGGGTCTCTCCCGGCTGGAACTGGGGAGGCCAGGGCGGATACTCCAGATACCAGAGCCTCGACGATGCGATCAATATCCTCAAGAGCGACTATCTTGGCGTCAGGCGAACCCATCTGTTTGTCACACACAACATCGACAACGCCGGCGTTTATCCGATTGCCGGTTCATACTCCGCCCTGATACCCAACGCCCAGCCGGACCCCATTACGATACAAATCGGACAAATCGATTACAATCCCATATCTTATAACCAGGACCATGAATTTATCGAACTGCACAATCCAAACGCAATTGCCGTCGACATCTCCGGCTGGAAGCTGACCGAAGCTGTTGAGCACACGTTCCTGCCCGGAACCGTGATACCCGCAGGACAGAGCATGTACGTTTCACCCAATGCGGCGGCGTTCAGGACAAGAATTGCAAATCCCACCGGCGGCCAGGGCCATTTTGTCCAGGGCAACTACAAGGGACACCTCTCGAGTTGGGGCGAAACCATCGTACTGCTCGACAGAAGCGACCGGCAGGTCGACAGCCTGACGTACCAGGGCAGTCCCGGCAATGCGCAGCGATACCTGAGAATCTCGGAGATCATGTACCATCCAACCGAAGACCCGCAGTACGACGCGGGCCAGTATGAGTACATCGAATTGAAAAACATCGGTCCCGTTCCGCTGGAAACGGCCGGCCTGGAATTTACCAAAGGCATTACGTACAGTTTTGGTTCAAGCGGCGATCCGGACATAACCGAGCTTGTCTCCATAACGAATGCGTGGAAATACGAGGATTCAGGCACAGACCTTGGAACCGAATGGCGGCAGCCCGATTATATTGAAGGGCCGACGTGGTCCCAGGGCGAGGCCCTGTTCTTTGTCGAGCAGGCTGCCATGCCTGAGCCCAAAAATACTCCTGTTACACCGGGGCTGATTACCTACTATTTCCGAACACACTTCTTCCTGGAAGCCGACCCGGACGTTGACAACATAAACCTCTGGGTGCGAACCATCATAGATGACGGTGCGGTCATCTACATCAATGGCGACGAGGCGATGCGTCTCGGCATGCCCGACGGAGATGTCAGCTATTCGACCTTGACCGACCGATCCGTCAACGACGCCCAGTACGAAGGTCCGTTCGTCATTCCAACCACAAGCCTCGTTCAGGGAGACAACGTCATTGCCGTCGAAGTCCATCAGGTGGCAGCCAACAACATTGATGTCGTCTTCGGTCTGATGCTGAGCGCCACGATAAATACGGTTGGCGGCTCGATCACCATGAACCCGGGTGAGTACGTCCTTCTTGCCAAAAATCCCGCTCTTCTATCGAGCCGTTACGAAAACATACCCACCGGAACAACGATACTCGGTCCGTACCTGGGCCAGCTCAGCAACGGTGGCGAGACTGTCAAACTCGAAGACATGACCAACTCCACCATAATCGAGTTCGACTACAACGACAACTGGTTTGACATCACAGACGGGTATGGCTTTTCCCTTACGATCAAAGACGTTGACAATCCCGACCTTAACTCGTGGGACAGCAAGAGCGGCTGGTGGCCAAGCGCAGAGATCGGCGGTTCGCCCGGCGAAGACGATCCCGATACTACTCTCGACCCGGATTCGATTGTAATCAGCGAGGTAATGACGCATACCGACGACCTTGTATACGGCGACTGGATAGAGATATGGAACAAGACCGGGACGCCGGTATATATCGGCGGCTGGTTCCTCAGCGACAACGAGACCAACCTCATGAAATACGAGATAGCCGCCGGCGACC
>JAGHBX010000483.1 GCA_021160785.1 Planctomycetota bacterium
CACATCCGCCTCTCCCGGCCAGATTTACCATTTGTCGCCGAGCAGGTGGATATCGCCGGGTGGGAAATTCTTTTCTTTGAACGGATAGTACATCGCTACGTTTTCAGGGGGTATTTCGATTTCTTTACCAGCTTCGATATAGAGGGCTTTTCGGTCGTTAAGTTCGAGCCAGCCGTTTCTGGCGTATATACTGTTGGTGGGTCTGTGGGTAAAGAGCAGGCCGAAATGGAATTTGCGTTCCTGTGCTTCGGCCATCGCTGCAGAAAGGGCGCTGTCTATGAGTCTTTTTCCCCGATAAACCGGCGCGACACCGACCAGGCCCACACTGGCGAGGCGAACCTTGTCCGGGCCGACCTGGATGGTGCGGTCCAAGACGGCGAGATAACCGCAGACAATTTCCCCGTTCCGAACAACGACATTGAACAAGGGCGTATTACCTCGCCATCGACGTACCTTGGAGAAGATATCTGTGCGATGCGGAAAGCACAGAACCAGCGTGTCCCGGATGACTTCGTCGAGGTGCTCGTCGATATCGCACTCGTCAATTACAATTATTTCCATACGACCGCCGACAGTGGATCAATAATGCATGGTCAAGTTCCACCGGTTACGCCGCCGGAGACGATGAACGCCATCACTTCTGCGCTGTCGAGTTCTATGGGCCTTACCTTGGCGGCGGGTAACATCAGGACGTAGCCCGAGAAATTGTACGAATGGGGAAAATATACGGCGACGTGGTCGGCGAGACCTAACATTTCAAGGCTCTGTCGGGTGATAAAACCGGCCGCCAGCGGTCCTCCGGGCATCAGTTCGGCGACGACGGGCTTGTCGAAGCTTTTCTTTTCGCCGGCGAAAGCGCCTGTGAAATCCTTGAGCGACGAATACAGAAGCTTAACGACCGGCATACGGGCAAAGAGCCTGTCGATGAGGTCGAAGAACTTTTGACCGGCAAAGTTCGAAGCCATCATACCGACAAAGGTGATGCCGACAAGCATAACCACCAGGGCGATAGCCAGACCGAGGCCGCGTGTCTCGATCTTCAGGAGCGTTCGGAACAAGCCGTCGAGTTTGGCAAAGACCCAGATGACCGCAAAGACGGTAAGCGCCGCGGGGACAAATAATATGAGGCCTTTTAGAAAATATCCTGTCAGTTTCTTCATGTTCATGCGATTTCTCCTTTATTGTCGCGCCATTAGTTTTTCTCCAGTTGGCTGCGTTTGAGCGTCAGAGAATAGACGACTTGGGCGTCTATAGTGATGCACTGGAAGGTCATCTCGGGATCCGGCTTTGTCAGGTCGAACTTGAGCATCCCGAAGAAATTACCTTTATTATATGAAAACACCGCCTTGGGCCTTGTTGCATGGGTGTGGATGTTGGTCAGCTTTGATGTTTCGAACTCGTAGAAGTCGTACCCGTTGGCGCGCTCGATCCTGTAAACGTCCGTGCGATGGCGGTCGGCTGACAGCAGGATCACGCCGCCGATTTTTTCGCGGTCGATCAGCGAGAATATCTCTTCTCGCTCATCCTTGAATCCCCACCATGAATCTTTTCCGCCCTTGTCGGCATGCTCGGTCCACAGCGTGCCGGAGCCAATAACCTTAAACGTCGCCTTGGAGGCGCTTAGTTTTTCGAGAAGCCACTTCTTCTGGACCGGTCCGAGCATCGTCTTGTCCTTTGGCGTTCTGTAGCAGCGGCCGTCGGTCATGAAGAAATCCACGTCGCCGATGGAAAAATCGAACCAGCAGCCGGGCAGTTTCTCGCCTCCGCCATAATACGGGTTGTTCCAGTTTTCTTTGAAAACGCGCCAGACGGGGAGCTTCCAGGCAGGCTTGAATACATCCGGCCCGCCAACACAATCGTTTTTTCCGAAATCGTGATCGTCCCAAACGGCATAGATCGCCGTCTGCGAGCAGAAACGACGAAACTCAGGCCTGAGTTGTCGCCTGTAATAGTGAACGCGCTGTTTAGTGCGAGACTCCGGCAGGTCAATGTAGACGTTGTCGCCGAGGAACAGAAACGCCGCAGGATGAAAGGATGCGATCGTGTCCCACATGCGTTCGTATCGCGGGACATAGCGTGCGCCGCCTCCGAAACCGACGTCGAATTTTGCCTTCTGTCCTTTGGCCGGGAAGGTTCGAAAATTGGGGAGTTCTGGCGCGAGTGCGCTTTGGCCATCGACGAGGACATCGTAGTAATAGGTTGTCAGGGGTTCGAGGTTGTCGATGTCAAGCAAGGCGGTGAAGTCTGCGTCTTTGCCGGTCCTGACGGGGTCGGTGAGTTTTTTGTCTTTTGCGACGACGACCTGCACGGTCGCGGCGCCGGGCGTTCGGACCCAGAATCGTGCGCTGTGATCGGTTACGCACCCGAGCATGGGACCTCCGAACAGGGACAGTTTGTGTTTCTTTATGAGGGCCTGGAAGCTGTCTTTGTCGACGATGTCGGCAAGAGATCCGTCGGGGTCGCTGGATGGATAGAGGGACTTCAGAAGGTAAGGATCGAGCTGGCCCATCATGGTAGTGTCTGCGGGTGTGGGTATCGGGTCTTTGGCCCAAAGTGGGGATGAAATCATCGCAAATAATAATGCGGCAATTGCCGAAGTGCGAAAATCAGCCATTATCTCTGTCTTCCTTTGTAAAGTTAGTTACCCGCGTAAAAACGGAAATCGGCAATCGCGAGCAGGATACAGTAAGAAAAGGGGATTTTCAAATAAGAAGCGCGCCGGAAGAGGCCTCTGTCCGGTGAGGGCGTTCTATTGCGGTTTGAGGATGACAATGTCCTTTCTTCGAGCCGGGGGGGTGACGGTCAGTGATTTGAGGGTGGCGTTTTGCACTTTGCCGGAGACGGTGGTGTTGTAGGGGGCATGGAGCTTGAAATCGACGTCCCATTCTTTCGGCCAGGCGGGCAGAAGATAGACTTTCCGGCCGTCTGTCTGCATTAGCATCGACTGGAAGGCTTTGAGCAGAATGCCGCCGTGATCCTGATCGGGCACCCAGTCGTAGTTTGGTCCCCAAAAGGCCGGGAAGCGTGAGCCGGTGTGCCACCGCCGTGCACGGTTGACGAGGTTTTCACGGGCCTGGTCTGCCAGACCGAGGTATGCCATGAAGACATCATCCTGCCGCCAGCCACGGTTGCCACGGTCCCA
Organism: Planctomycetota bacterium; assembly: GCA_021160785.1. GTDB lineage: Bacteria > Planctomycetota > Phycisphaerae > Sedimentisphaerales > Anaerohalosphaeraceae > B28-G16. Next base: position 3,143 of record JAGHBX010000483.1, read on the forward strand.
GCGGTGGTTTAGGGCCTGGATGCCGAGTTGGATGTCGCCTTTGCCGAGAGCCACAAGCCGGAAGGGGAAGACGGCGTAGAGTTCGGGATTTTCGCTGTTTCGTTTCTGATCGAATTTCTCGGCCGGCGCCAGCATCTCTCTATCGCCGACTTTCCGTGTGGGCAGGTTGGGGAGTTTGTTCGAGAGCTTGCGCCAGTAGTCTCGCCGGGCAGGTGTTGTCAGGTCGTTGGGCAGTTGGAGCAGTTTTTGGGTAACTGCGATCAGGCCGGCAAGCTCCGGCATGGGGTTGGTGCATTCCCACCATGTTTCGACCGCCTGGGACGGGTGCATGACGAGTTTGCCGTCGGCGTTGGTGTCGTAGTAGTTGTCGAAGAAGGCCAATATCTCGTCGGCAACCGGCAACAGCTTGTCTTTCAGGAACTTCTCGTCCAACGTATGCTCGTAGTAATCCAGCATCATCCAGACGAATTCCAGGCCGTCGACCCATTCCCACTTGTGCCAGCCGCTGGTTTGAAGCTTGTCTTTTCGCTCTTCAAACGGCGTCCATCCGTAGGTTTCGCTAAAGACAGCACCCCAGAAGTAAATGCACTCCGGGTAATAAGCTCCGGCGTGGTTGAAGTAATGCTGCGTGCGATACTTCGACAATTCAAAGACTTGTCCTGCATACATATCAAACAGCGGCTGCATGAGGTCGTAGTCGCCGCTGGCGCACATGCTGATGTACGGCAGGCGGGTGTTTTGCCACCAGTAGCCCGGTCCCCAGCGTCGGTAGTCAGGATCGTCGTTATGATCGACGGTGAAGATCGTACCGTTGAACTTGATCGGATAAGCCCCTCGCCCGGCACAGGCATTGATGAATCGCTGCAGCGCGTAACCTCGCGTAACCACAAACGCATCCGGTTGAATATCAAGGGACTGGTGTGCAATTTGCTTGCCGTTTAGAAACAGCCCGATGCCGTCCTTGCCCGCGATGGCGGCGACATGCGACCATTTGCCCGGCGGCAGGACGTTTTGCTTGCTGATTGTGTCGGCGCCGACGATGAATCGGAGACTGTTGCCCGGATGTGTATCCAGCAAGAACCCATCCGAACCGCCGGGCGTGATCTTGTCGACGATTCTGCCGCCTCCGGCGGCAAGTTGGGCGGGCTTTACCCACGCTTCGATGGTGAGTCCCTTGTCAAATGTCCAGTCCTGCGAACCTTTGACGGCGTCGCCGTGTGTCAGAGAGCAATACCGCAAATCCGTCTGTGTCCAGGCAAGCCTTGTTCTGTCAAGCTTAAACAACGAGCCGATCTCGTCCGCCGAAAACGCCCTTGAAAAAACGCTTACTCGCTCAATGGAACCACGGAAGCGACTTTGGCCGTGCTGGTCAACTCCGATCCGGACGGGGTGGTCATTGGATTTTATCAGCGAGATCGTCTGGGGTGAATTTGGCGTCGCATATATCCAGCTTCGATCCCAGAAATCGGACCACCATTTGTTGTGGGCCTGCAGGCGTTTTGCAAACGGCGACTTTTCGACCGAATCGATCAGCCGGTCCATCTGTTTTATCCATTGATCGGGTGTTGAGGGATGTCGTGTCAGGACATAGACGTTGATTCTTTGTGACTTCGCGGCGGTTGTCGTCAGTGTCAAATCATCAAGGCGTTTTGCGTTGTCGGCGGTTGCCACTGCGCCGAAGGTGCGGTGCAGGATGGGATCGGTCATTTTGTATGCTTTTAGTCCCTGTGTACGC